>DATKVX010000041.1 GCA_035529855.1 bacterium | reverse complement strand
CCCTCCACGACGCCGGCCACGAGCTCTTCGTCGAGGCCGAGCAGACAGGCGACGACGCCCAGCGCCGCGACGTTGCGGTACCGGCCGGTTGCTATCTCCTTGTACGGCACCGCCAGCACGCCGTCGCCGCCCGCGCCGAACGCCTCGTCGGCGACTATTATCCCCCGCGGCGCCAATTCGCCCCGGTGCAGCTCCACCGTCTCCTCGTTCAGCGCCACCAGTACGTCCACCGCCTCGCCCGGGGCGACGACCTCGCCCGCGCTCGCACGGACGGCGAAGGTGTTGTGGCCGCCGCGTATCCGCGACTGGTAGCCCTGCGTCACGACGACGCGATAGCCGGCGCGCACGAGGCTCTTGGTCAGAATCGACCCCACGGTCGCCAGGCCCTGCCCGGCCTCGCCGCCGACGAGTACGTTCAATTCTCTCTCGGCCATACCGAATACCCCCGGGCGAACTTACGTCAGCTCGCGGACGGCCGCCAACGCGGCCTCGTAATTCGGCTCCTCGCCCAGCTCCGGCACGAGCTCGACGTAGCGCACGACGCCGTCGCGGCCTACGACGAAGACGGCGCGGGCCAGCAGGCGCACCTCTTTGATAAGCACACCGTACGCCAGGCCGAACGACGCGTCGCGGTGGTCCGACAACGTAACGACGCGGTCCACCCCCGCGGCCCCGCACCAGCGCTTCTGCGCGAAGGGGAGGTCCATACTCACGGTGAGGATGACGACGTCCTCGCCCAGCGACGCGGCCTCGACGTTGAAGCGGCGCGTCTCGGTCGAGCACACCTCCGTATCCAGCGACGGCACGGCGGCGACGACGCACACCTTCCCGCGGTAGGACGAGAAGTTGACCGGCTGCAGGTCGTTGTCGACGACGACGAAGTCCGGCGCCTCGTCGCCCACCTTGACCTCGTCGCCGACGAGCGTCACCGCGTTGCCGCCCATCGTTACCAGCCCCGTTCTCTCGGCCATGGCGTTCTCCTTTCGCGGCTAAATATAATCAAATCGAAAAAAGATTTCCAGGGTAAATTTAAACGCTAAGGCGCCGGGTCACCTTCGACGCCGAGCGAGGCCAGCATCTCGAGCCCGGCGTTCGCCGCGCACATACGGCGTTTACGATTCGTCGGCGGGATAACGGTTAAGGAACGCGATGTCTTCGAACGGCAGCCGCTCGGGCCGTTCCGTCTCGGCCGCGGCCTGGTCCTCCGACAGCACCGGGCTAATGGTATCGGCGTGCCGGCCCACGTTCACCAGCGTCACGACGTCCATTTCCTCCGGTATGCCCAGGACCTCCCTCGTCTTGCGGGGGCTGTAGCCGGCGATGGGGTGGGCGACCAGGCCCAGCTCCGTGGCGCGTAATATCATGAACGCCGTCGCCATGCCGACGTCGAAGAGGTAGTACTCCCGCTCCCGTATCACGCAATCGTATTCCCGCTTGCTCAGGACGACGATTATCATGGAGGCGTCGAAGGTCCACTCGTTGCCCCGGGACATTACCTCACGCATACGCTCCAGCACGGCGGCGTCGTATACGAAGATGAAGCGCCACGGTTGGTTGTTGAAGCACGAGGCCGAAAGGGCGGCGCACTCCGCCAAATCCCGAATGAGCTCTTCCGTGATTTCGACCGGCGCCAGCGAGCGGTACGCCCGCCGCGTTTTTATCGCTTCTTTGACGTCCATAACGAACCTCCGTCGGCCTACGTATCCGAATCCCCGTCCGACGTACCGGCCGTTCGTTAAATCAAAAAGCCGCGGCGGCCGCGCGTTTTTAGACGCGCGTCGCCCCGGCCGTCGGTTCTCTTATCTTCCCCCGTCAAATCGGGTAACCCCCGCGGTTACTACCAATTTTCACATAACAGCTCGTAGTGGGCCCGGGGATGGTCGCACGCCGGGCAGGGGTCGGGCGCCTCCGCGCCTTCGTACAGGTACCCGCAGTTCCGGCAGCGCCATACCACCGGCTTATCCTTCTTGAAAACGGTCCCGGCCTTGACGTTGGCGAGCAGGCCCCGGTAACGCTTCTCGTGTTGCTTCTCGGCGACCGCTACGGCCTCGAAGATGTCCGCGATTTCGTCAAAACCCTCCTCGCGCGCCACCTTCGCGAAGGAGGGGTACATATCGGACCACTCGTAGTTCTCGCCCGCGGCCGCGGCGTCCAAATTCGCCGCGGTTCCGCCGATTACGCCCGCCGGGTACGCCGCCTGGATCTCGACCTCGCCGCCCTCCAACAGTTTGAAGAGGCGCTTGGCGTGTTCCTTCTCCTGGTTGGCGGTCTCCTCGAAGACGGCGGCTACCTGCTCGAAGCCGTCCTTGCGGGCCCGGCCGGCGAAATACGTATAGCGGTTACGCGCCTGCGATTCCCCCGCGAAAGCCGTAAGTAAATTCTTTTCGGTCCGAGTCCCCTTCAATCCAGCCACGTCTAACCTCCTGCCTCCAATACGCCGTTTTATAGCCGTATTACTCAGTTCTCGCAGAGACGCCGTACCCGGCGGAGCCGTCCCGCCGCCCGAAAGGCCGCTACTGCCGGCAATTCGGACACAGGCCGAAGAACCCGAGGCGGTAACCCTGCACGTCGTAGTCGGATGCTCGTCGCACTTCGTCCAGGAAGCCGTCCACCGCCTGCAACGACACGTCCTTGACGCGGCCGCACCGCTCGCATAAGATATGGTAATGCTCGGCGAGCTCGCCGTCGTACCGCCTGGGCGCGCCGACCTCCCACAGGCGCCGAATCAAGCCGTGTTCGGCCATCGTCTCGAGGTTGCGGTACACGGTGGCCATGCTGATGTCGGGGAGGCGCCGGCGCACCGCCAGGTACAACTCGTCCGCGGACGGGTGGGTTTTGACTTTCTGAATTTCCTCGAGGATAACCCGTCGCTGGACCGTCATCTTCAATTTAACGGGTTTTTCCAATCCTTGCTCCTATATGTTAATGATAACTATTACTAATATCTAATACATTCAGCGCATTCCGTCAAGATATTTTTTCGATTATAAGGGCAACCCTACGGATAAAAAACCCCGGCCTCGTCGGCCAGGTCTTGACCCCGCCGGCGGCGTTACTCCGGAACCGGGGCGCCACCCGAGGCCTGGGCCGCCTCGCGCGCCTTTTCCGCGGCCTGGCGGGCCTCCTCTTTCTTGGCCTTCCGGGCGTCCTCTTCGGCTTTGCGCCGGTCGTAGTATAGCTTGGTTTTATTAACCAGCTCGACGAGGGCCATGGGGGCGCCGTCGCCGTGGCGGGTATCGGTCTTGACGATTCGAACGAAGCCGCCCCCGTCGCCCTCGGCGATGGGCGCGATCTCGTGGAAGAGCTTCCAAAGCAGGTTGCGGTCGCGCACGAAGGGCGCCACCAGCCGGCGAGCGTGGACGGTATCGTCGCGGGCGCGCGCGATGATTCGGTCGGCCAGGCCCTTGACGGCCTTGGCTTTGGCCCCGGTCGTATTAATTTGTTCGTAATGAAACAGCGACCGAACGAGGTTGGACATCATCGCGCGCCGGTGCGACGGCGTCCGGGAGAATTTCCTCTTATATTTACGGTGGCGCATGGCTAGTCTTCTTCGATGCCGGAAATGTCCATCCCCAACGACAAACCCATGCCGGTCAAGACTTCTTTAATCTCGTTCAGCGATTTGCGGCCGAAGTTGCGGTACTTGAGCATTTCGGCGTCACTCTTGACGACCAGGTCGCGAATCGTTTTAACGTCGCCCATTTCCAAACAGTTTACGGCCCGCACCGAAAGCTCGAGCTCGTTAACGTTGCGCGAAAGGAGTTCTTTCAGGCGGGCGCGTTCTTCGTCCTCGCGCCCTTTCTCCGGAAGCCGCTTGGTCTCAAAGTCGACGAATAATTCGATGTGGGACTGCAAAACCCGCGCCGCGGCGTCGAGGGCCTGGTTGGCGGTCATGCTGCCGTCGGTCCTAACCTCGACCACTAAGCGGTCGTAGTCCGTACGTTGGCCCACGCGCGTTTCCTCGACGGCGTACTTGACTTTACGCACCGGGGTATAGACGGCGTCGATGGGTATAACCCCTAGAGGCCGGTCCTCGTTGCGCAGGCGCTCTACCGGTGTGTAACCGCGGCCCCGGCTAACCTCCATTTCCATCTTAAGGCGGCCTCCCTCGGCCAACGTCGCTATCTTCTTGTCGGGGTTGATTATTTTGACGTCGGGGTCGGCGATAATGTCGTGGCCCGTCACTTCGCCCTCCCCCTCGACGTCGAGGTAGATGGTCTTCGGCCGGTCGGCGTCGAGGCGCAGCACCAAGCCCCGGAGGTTCATTATAATCTCGGTAGTATCCTCGTAAACGTTCGGGATCGTCGAGTGTTCGTGTAAGACGCCGTCGATCTTGACGGCCGTAATGGCCGTACCCTCGATGGCCGAAAGCAGGACGCGCCGGACGGCGTTTCCCAACGTAAGGCCGAAACCTTGCTCGAGGGGCTCGACGACGTACTTACCCCAAGAACCCTTCGCCCCCTCGGGTTCGAACTTGACGCCACACGGCATTTTGAAAGCGTCAGCCTTCATGGGCCAACCCCACTCCTTTGCTCGTTACGACCGTTGAAAAGCGGCGTTATACACGGGAATAGAACTCGACGACCAGGTGCTCGTCGACCGGGACCGGGATCTGCTCGCGCGTCGGCAGCGAGACCACGCGCCCTTCGGCCTTCTTCGGGTCGAATTCCAGCCATTCCGGCAATAGCTTCCCGCTGTTGTATTCCAAGCCGTATTTGACGGGCTCGAGTTGCAATCCCTTCCCGGCGGCGCCGATGACGTCACCCACCTTGACCTGGTACGAGGGGATGTTCACCCGCCGGCCGTTGACGGTGAAGAAGCCGTGCCGCACCAGCTGCCGCGCGGTTCCGCGGGCGGTAACGAACCCCAGCCGGTACGCGACGTTGTCGAGGCGCATCTCCAACAGCCGTAAGAGGTTCTCGCCGGTCACGCCTTTGCGCCGGGCCGCCGCGCGGAAATATTTCCGAAACTGGCTCTCCAGAAGGCCGTACGTCCGGCGGAGCTTTTGCTTCTCGCGGAGCCGCACGCCGTAGTCGGATATGCGGAACCGGCGCCTTAGGCCATGCTGCCCGGGGGGATAGTTGCGCGGGTTGACCGGCTTGTCCACCGGGCACTTACCGCGCGCAAAGCAACGTTCGCCTTTGAGGAAGAGCTTCGCCCCTTCGCGACGGCAGATTCGGCAACTCGGGCCACGATACTTAGCCATATTCTACAAAACCTCGCAAGGCGGCGTCATACCCGACGCCGCTTCCTGGGCCGGCAACCGTTGTGCGGGACCTTGGTGCGGTCGCGGACGCCGGTTACGCGGAGGCTGGAGGCCTGGATAGCCCGCACCGCCGACTCGCGCCCCGAACCCGGCCCCACCACCTGCACCTCAACCTCCCTCATCCCCATGGCCACGGCCTTCTTCGCGGCCTGGTCGGCGGAGATCTGGGCCGCGAACGGCGTAGACTTACGGGACCCCTTAAAGCCGACCAACCCGCCCGACGTGGAGGCGACGACGTTACCGTCCTTGTCGGCGATCGTTATAAGGGTGTTATTGAAGGAGGACTTGATGTAGACGATGCCTTCCGAGACCGTCCGCTTGACTTTCCTCTTCGTTTTCTTTTTAACCTTGGCCAAGGCCGATCACCTCGTGCGACTGAATCCTGGTAGGGTTACTTCTTTTTCCGTTTGCGGCCGACCGTCCTGCGGGGCCCTTTGCGCATCCGGGCGTTGGTCTTAGTACGTTGGCCGCGGACGGGGAGGCCTTTTTTGTGGCGGAGGCCGCGGTAGCTGTTAATCGCGATCAACCTCTTGATGTTGGCCGCCACCTCCGCGCGGAGCGCGCCCTCGACCTTGTACCCCTCTTCAATAACGCCGCGCAGACGCGCCACCTCGGCTTCGGTCAAATCCTTGACCCTGGTATCGGGGTCAACGTTGGCCTCAACCAGGATCGCGCGCGCGGCCGTGGGGCCGATGCCGAAGATGTACGGCAGCGCGGCCTCGATGCGCTTCGCGCGGTCTAAATCAACGCCGGCTATACGTGCCATGGGTACACTTCTCCCTTTTCACGCGCTGCTTAACCCTGGCGTTGTTTGTGCCGGGGATTTTCGCAAATCACGCGAACGACGCCGCGTCTCTTAACGATCTTACACTTCTTGCATATCTTTTTTACGGAAGGTTTCACTTTCACTTTCGTCACCTCGAAGGGCGGGCGCTATTTATACCTCCACGTAATGCGGCCGCGGTTGGGGTCGTAGGGCGTGAGCTCGACCTTGACGCGGTCGCCCGGCAGTATGCGGACGAAATGCATACGCATGCGCCCGCATACGTGTGCGAGGAGGACGTGGCCGTTGTCCAGCTTCACCCGAAACATCGCGTTCGGGAGCGGCTCGACGACGGTCCCCTCTACCTGTATGGTTCGTTCCTTCACCAAAACAGCCGTCGTAGTCCTTTAAACGAACTCTTCCCAACCCCGCGTTAACACCCTCGGTTCGTCGTCGGTTATGACCACCGTGTGTTCAAAATGGGCCGAAAGGGCGCCGTCCCGGGTAACGACGGTCCACTTGTCCCGGCTCACCGCCGTCCGCCAATCGCCCGCGACGACCATGGGCTCGAGGGCCAGCGCCATCCCGGCGACCAACCTCGGCCCGCGCCCGGGCACGCCGTAATTCGGCACCTGGGGCTCCTCGTGCATCTTCGTCCCGATGCCGTGGCCCACGTACTCGCGTACGACGTCGAAGCCGTCTCCCCGGGCCGTCTCCTCGATGCCGTGCGAGACGTCGCCCAAGCGGGTGCCGACCCGGCACTGCGCCACGGCGTTGTCCAAACATCGCCGGCCGCAGGCCAACAGCTCGGGCGCCGCGTCCCCCAGAGCGACCGTAAACGCCGCATCGGCGTAGTAACCGTCCAACAGTACGCCCACGTCCACCGAGACCAGGTCCCCCTCCGCCAAAATCCTATCGGGCGAGGGTATGCCGTGGACGACCTCGGCGTTCAACGAGATGCAGGACGAAGCGGGGAAACCCATGTACCCCAGGAACGCCGCCTTCGCCCCCGCACCCTCGATGGCCTTCCGTACGGCCCGGTCCAACGCCGCGGTGGTATTTCCGGGTTCGGCGCGGCGACGGGCTTCCCTCAGCGCGTCGACCACTATCGCCCCGGCCCGGGCCATCACCTCTACTTCGCCCGCGGATTTAACGGTTATCATCGCCGCGGGCTCCGAAAGGGCCGATCGCCGCCTCCACTCGGGCCCGGACCTCTTCCCGGCTCCCCGTTCCGTCGACCTGGCGCAAGAGGCCGCGGCCGCGATAATATTCAACGACCGGTTCCGTCTCGAGCATGTAAACCTCGTACCGCTTCTTGAGCGTATCCGGCCGGTCGTCGGCCCGGGCGACGAGGTCGTCGGAGCCGCAATTCCCGCAAACCTCGGCCGCGTCGGCGTGGGTAACGGCGCCGCACTTCGCGCACACCCGTCGGCCCCGCAACCTCTCGACGGCCTTTTCCTCGCCGACCGCGACGTAAATAACCGCGTCGATGTCGACGTACGGCAAGGCCGTTATAAATTCCGCCTGCTCGAGCGTCCTGGGGTAGCCGTCGAGGATAAACGCCTTGACTTCGCGCAGCTTCTCGGCCACGACCTCGCCCAGGACCTCCTGCGGAACGAGCCTCCCGCTCTCGACGTACTCTTTGGCCTTCGCCCCCAACGGCGCCCCCCGGCTTATGGCGTCGCGCAACATATCGCCGCTCGAGAGGTGCGCGAGGCCGTACTTCGCCGCCAACTTCTCCGCTATGGTGCCTTTGCCGGCCCCCGGCGGCCCTATCAGGACAAGTCGCATGCGGGCTCTAAACCCGGCCCCGTATTCGCCCCTTCTTGACAAAGCCGTCGTAGTGGCGCATGAGGAGGTGGGACTCCACCTGGCGCATGGTATCGAGCGCCACCCCCACGACGATAAGCAGGCCGGTCCCGCCGAAGTAGAAGGGCACCTTCATAAAAGTGATAAGCACCGTCGGCAGGGTGTCGATAGCCGCCAGGAAGAAGCCTCCCACGAGCGTTATGCGCGTTATGATACGGTCTATATACTGGGCGGTGTTCTTGCCGGGCCGTATACCCGGAATAAAACCGCCGTACTTCTTCATGTTCTCCGCCATGTCCTGCGGATTGAGGACGACGGCGGTATAAAAATAGGTAAAGAATACGATCAGTACGACGTTGACGACGACGTACAACCACTGCCCCGGCACCAGCATACCCGCCACTTGCTCGACAATTCCGCCCCGGCCCCCCGCGAAGGTCAAGATGGTCTGCGGGAACATTATTATGGAGCTGGCGAATATAACCGGGATGACGCCCGCGGTGTTGACCCTGATGGGTATATGGGTAGATTGGCCGCCGTACACCTTCCGGCCCACGATGCGCTTGGCGTACTGGACGCGAATTCGCCGCTGCGCCTGCTGCATGTAAACCACGGCCATGACTACGCCGACCATTACCGCCAGGATGATAATGAGCGTAACGACGTCCATCTCGCCGTGGATCAAGTTGTTTATGGTTCGGATCGTCCCGCCGGGCATCGCGGAGACGATGCCGGCGAAGATGATGAGCGATATGCCGTTGCCCACCCCGAACTCGGTTATTTTCTCGCCGAGCCACATTATGAAGGCCGTGCCGGCGGTCAACGTCAGGATGGTCATCAACCGGAAGCCCCAGCCCGGCGACGTCACGACCGCGATGCCTTCCGGGCTCAAACCCTCCAGCCAGAAGCTGATGGCGGAGCCCTGGACGACCGAAAGCACGACGGTCCCGTAGCGCGTATACTGCGTTATCTTCTTGCGCCCCGCGTCCCCCTCTTTGGACAGTTTCTCGAGATACGGGATGACCGTGACGAGGAGCTGGAAGATGATGGAGCTCGAGATGTACGGCATTATACCGAGCGCGAACACCGTGGCCCGCGTCAGGTTGCCGCCGGAGAAGAGGTCGAACAGGCCGAAGAGCGTCCCCTTCTGCGCCTGGAAGAACGAGGTCAGCGCGTCGGCGTTAACGCCGGGCACCGGAATGTGGCGGCCTATCCGGTACACCAGTATCAGCGCCACCGTTATCAAGACCTTCCGGCGCAGCTCCGGGATCTTGAAGATGTTTCTTAAGTTGGCAAAGAACCTTTTTATTACGTCGAACAACTTATACCGCCTCGGCCTTGCCGCCGGCGCCCTCGATCTTGGCCCGCGCTTGGGGCGTAAAGTAATGGGCCCGCACGGTGATAGCGGCGTTAAGCTCGCCCCCGCCCAAAACCTTCAGATATCGAACCCGCCGGGCCTTTACGGCTTTACGTTCTTTCAGGAAATCGAGGTCTATGGTCGCGCCGTCGCCGAAGCGAGCCAGCTCGCCGACGTTCACCGATGCCGTGGCGGCCTTTTTTTCGTTGTAAACGTTTGTAAAACCCCTCTTCGGCAAGCGGCGTTGGAGGGGCATCTGGCCGCCCTCGAAGCCGGGGCGTATGCTCGCGCCGGCGCGGGACTTCTGGCCTTTGTGGCCCCGGCCGCACGTCTTGCCGCGACCGGAGGCCGGCCCGCGCCCTACGCGCTTCCGGCCTTTCCTCGAGCCGGGCCCCGGTTTGAGTTCACCCAACTTCATTCTTCCTTAACCTCGTCGGCGGCTTTCTCCGGCGGCGACTCGGCCGGCGCGTCGGCTTCGGCCTGCGCCTTTTCCTTTTCCTCGCCCTCGGCGGTTTTCTCCGGCGGCGACTCGGCCGGCGCGTCGGCTTCGGCCTGCGCCTTTTCCTTTTCCTCGCCCTCGGCGGCTTTTTCTTCCACCGGTTCCGGCGCGTCTGCCCCCGCCCGCTTTTCTCCCTTTTCCTCGCCCTCGGCGGCTTTCTCCGGCGGCGACTCGGCCGGCGCGTCGGCTTCGGCCTGCGCCTTTTCCTTTTCCTCGGCCTCGGCGGCTTTTTCTTCCACCGGTTCCGGCGCGTCTGCCCCCGCCCGCTTTTCTCCCTTTTCCTCGGCCTCGGCGGCTTTCTCCGGCGGCGACTCGGCCGGCGCGTCGGCTTCGGCCTGCGCCTTTTCCTTTTCCTCGCCCTCGGCGGCTTTCTCCGGCGGCGACTCGGCCGGCGCGTCGGCTTCGGCCTGCGCCTTTTCCTTTTCCTCGCCCTCGGCGGCTTTTTCTTCCACCGGTTCCGGCGCGTCGGCTTCGGCCTGCGCCTTTTCCTTTTCCTCGCCCTCGGCGGCTTTCTCCGGCGGCGACTCGGCCGGCGCGTCGGC
>DATKVX010000040.1 GCA_035529855.1 bacterium | reverse complement strand
CCCGCCCGGCCGCCCAACCGGCCACCATCTTTAAATAAACGCGGGTAGATGTTAAGGAAAAAATGCACGATAAGTGAACGTTTTGGTTATGTTAAAGTTCCATCGGACGAAGCGGGGCGACGTCGTTACCGCCGGCCGTTGGCCATCAGACGAACCGTACCGCGAACTCCGGGTAATACGGGAAATCGCATTCGGTAACCGCCGCCGCACCAAAAAGCTATCAAATTAGCCATAGCCGACATACCGCAATAAAAGTCAATACCGTAATATTCTCCTTGCCTCATATTAGGGACGTGTGGTTGAAGATGCGAGTCGGACGCGGGAAGGTCATCTTTCTCCTCCGGAACACTCGGCCCGTTTTCATTAACGGATTCGAAAGGGTCCCACGGCCTCCGGCGTCGTAGCTGGTTCGTATCGATTACTGAACGCTCCGCGTCAAGGTATTCGTTAAAAGCCTGGGTACTTTTGAAAAAACGCGTTTTGTTATATTTATCGCCGTATTGCAGGTAAAACTCCTTACCGTCAACCTGGAAAATGTTAAACACGTTTAACATCCCGAACGAAACCGTTCTCTCATATTCGGCACTTTCGAAGCCGAAAACGCTTTTAATAACCTGTCGCCCAAGCTCGGGAGTAACGAAACCCGCCCCGATTGCGGTATCGTACGCTGGTTCTAAAACGGCCGGATGGGTTCGGTTAACCCGTACCCAATACGTCCTGACGTCGGCGTCGCCCAAAACTTCTTTGGTTAAATCGTCCCTTAAAAGCAATTCATCCGGATAACTTACTTCGCTTTCCCCTTTAGTAATTCCGCGCGTAAACCTACTAACGTAATCCCTAACCGTTTCTTTTAACCCGTCGTCGTAAGACTCGAGCCTTTTAACGCCGTTGTAGACGATTATTTCGTAATACCCCATAAATATTTCAGGTTTGTATATATTCCAATCCTCGATAACCCAAGGCGATATTATCACTTGGTCTTCGCTCGCCGCGGTTTCGACGCCGCCGTACGTATTAAAATACTTGACCGCGATTGCCTTAGCTTCCTCGGGCGTTACGAAGTCTCCGGCCGGAACGCCGACCTTCTCGGCCGATATGCCGTCCACCGGTATAGCTCCTATAGCTGCCGCAGGGGTTGCTACCCCGGCAAACGTAAACGCTATCAACATTTTACTTACGAACTTCATCGCCTTCTCCTTTTGCTTAACGTCGTTTGCTACGGATTCGCCCAACCGGCCACCATCTTTAAATAAACGCGGGTAGATGTTAAGGAAAAAATGCACGATGTATGTTCAGGTTGATTATATATTAACTACGCATACGGGGCGACACCGTTTCGCGGCCGAAGCGGCGCCGAACCCGCGCGCCGGCGCCCGTACGTCCGCAAATTATTAAGCCCGGCCTCAGTTGAGGCCGGGCCACCCACACCCTTAACAGCGTAAGGGCATAATAGCTAAATGCCGTTATACGACACGCGGCACTCGCGGATGCGCTCGAGACGCGTCACCAACCGCATCCACGAGAGGTCGCAGGCCGCGATCTTCTGGTCCAACACGTCGACGAATTCGTCGCGGACGGCGCCGTTGTTCTTGAGCAGGTCGAGCTGGTGCAGCCGGTCGATGAACGCCGGCGAGTGTACGTCGGCCTCGCGTATCTCTTCCAGCAGCTTCAGGGCCAACTTCCGCTCGTTCGTAACGCGGAAGAAGTACTCGGGTAAATACTCGCAGTGCCCCACGTTGTAATAGCACATCATATCTTTAACGGCGTCGCTCAGCTCGAAAACCGGCCGCTGCCATAACGTTACCAACGCCGCGCGCATTACCGCCGGATTGGTTTCGTCCTCCGTCAAATCCTTAATGGTCTCCAGGTCGCCGGCGGTCAGCTCGAAGCTATTGAGGCAGGACAACGCCCCCACCCGCCAGTACCATTCCTTGCACGAGTCGACGGCGTCCTGCAGCGCGAGCTCTCTCAGCGCGGGCGAGTACTCGCGGCCGTACGCCGCCAACCGGTACAGGTAATATCGGTGGAACGGGAACATGAAGCCGGCGCGGGCCAACTTGATGACCAGCGCCCCCGTAAAATAACGGTCCCCGGCGAAGCGCCGCAGGTACCGGAAGTTGCGGGCCAGGAACTCGCGGTTCGGGTTTTCCAGGAATGACTGCAACGCCTGGTCGAAGACGGAATCGTCTTCCTGGTCTTCCAAAACGTCCAACGCTTTAAAATACACCGGTTCTAACTTACCGGCGTCTCCGGCCGCAAACCCCGTTTCTACGAACTCGCGCGCGTTATCCGCGCCCGCCACGGGGTCCTCGAAGCTCCCCAACCACCGCTCCGCGTCGGCGTCGAAGAGTTCAGCGGTCGGGACAAGCTGCGTCGTGCCGGATGTTAAATCGAAGCCGGATTCCCGCAAGGCTTTCTCGCATTCCAAGAGCGCACGGCGCGCCTGGTCCTCTTCCTTCGTGAAAATCAGAATGTCGTCGACGTACCGGATGTAACTGTCCGGCCCCTCGACGACACCCTTCTCCATCGCCCGGTCGAACTCCGCCAGGGCGAAGTTCGCGATAAATTTCGAAATTCGGTTTCCCTGCGGCAGGAAGCTGTCGTCCGTCGCCTCCGCGCCGGGTTTCCACGCCCAGTCCTTGTACATCCGGAACAACAGCTCCTGGGCGTCGGTCAACTCTTCGCCGCCGTTACTCTGGCCTTCGACGATTTTGCGGACGTGGTCGTGTAATGCCGTCACCCTTATACTCTTGAAAAAAGATGTGATTTCGGCTTTAGCGCAGTAGTCGTATTTCGCCGCGGCGTCCTTGGCCCTTTTGAAGTACCACGGCCACTCGGGCAGCCAGCCCACCGCCCACGATTCGAAATCGTGCGGTTCCCACGGCGTATCCCAACCGACGTCGCACGTCGTAACGTCTCCGGGCACTACCTTTTGGAGCTCTACGTCCGCCGCTTGTTCGATCTTCTCGCGAGCCTCGCGCCAACGGTAGGGTAAAACGCCGGCCGGTAATTTCGGGCCCAGAACCGGCGTAAGCTTCATTATGGCGGCGTAAACGACGATCAAGTCCAAGAGCGATACCAAAGCGCCGCACGTAGCCGTGTTTACGTTGCTCGGTACGTCTACCTGCAACAAAGGCGCCGGCGTATAGACGCCGTTGTCGATTTCTATTTTTATGCGGCGTGCAACCTGGGGAAGGTTGTACTTAATGTCGGCGTGGCCGATAACGTCGCTCACGAAATGGCTCGCCGCGTCCCGTAACGCGTACGCGCAAGCCGCTAGTATATCCTCGCCCGTGAGCCAAGAACTACTTGCCATTAATTTTACCTCGCGCTAAGTCCCGGGCGGCCCGTTACGACGTTCCGCCGGGGACCGGGTACGGGGAAATGCCCGGCCCCGTATCACGCCGTTGACCCGTTTAGTCTCCCGTACTGGGGGGCGGGCTGGCGGGCGGCGGCGGAATAATCGGCGGAAGGCCGTCGTTAGCTATGGCGGCAACGGGCGCGCATATGGACAATAAAAACGATATGACGATAAAGATTAGGCCGTACTTTTTTAAAGAACTCACGGTACCTCCTTTTCAAGATACTATTATATTGTAGCAAAAGTTATGCCATTCTCGCAACCTCTTATTTTATAACTATTTACGCCCCCGGCGGCCGTCCGACGGCGCGTTCTTGAACGCCGATATCGGCGAATTTAACGCCGGCCCCGGTGAAGCAATTCACGGAAAGCCCTTTAAATAAAAGGAAAAAAATAAACCGCCAAAATTGGCGGAATTCGCTAGAATTGGCGGCATCGCCGGCGTAGCGGGAGTTATCCGATTTTAAACCGATCTTTTTCTGATACGCCGTATTTCTTCATCTTGTAGCGTAAATTCGTTTCAGATATATCCAGACTGCGCGCCGCTTTCGACTTTACCCAATCCGACTCCCGCAAAGCGTTTAAAATCATTTCTCGTTCCAGCTGAGCGACGGACGCGTTCAAAGATACGCCGGTACGTTTAAATCCTTTTTCAGCCGCGCCGGCGATGTGCTTGGGCAACGACGCCGCTTCGACAACCGCGCCGGGCGAATTTACGATGGCGTAACGGACGCAGTTCTCGAGCTCCCGGACGTTGCCGGGCCAATCGTACGCCATCAGGAGGTCCATGCTTTCGGCGTTGAAACGGGGACGGTCCTTCTTTTCGCCCTTATAATACATCGTAATGAAATGGTCCAGCAACTCCGGGATGTCGTCCTTGTGCTCGCGCAACGGCGGGCAATTTATCATGTAGACGTTAAGGCGGTAATACAAATCGTCGCGGAACTTGCCGGCTTCGATAGCTCCGGGTAGGTCGACGTTGGTGGCGCTTATCACTCTCGCCTTCATCTGGATGGGGTTACGGGGGCCGCTCCCCAACCGGGAGAACTGTTTCTCCTGCAGGACGCGTAGGAACTTAGATTGAGTGTTTATGTTCATAGCGCCGACTTCGTCCAAGAAAATGGTCCCCTCGCCGGCGCGTTCGAACAAGCCTATCCTTTTATCTACGCCGGTGGCGGTGCCCTTTTCTATCCCGAACAACTCGCTCTCCAAAAGGGTCTCGGGTATGGCGCCGCAATTGATACCTATAAAAGGCTTGTCGGCGTCGATGCCGTCGTAATGTATCATCTTGGCAACGAGCTCTTTGCCGGTCCCGGAATCACCCACGATCAGGACGTCTATAGGGTTGCGGGCCGCGGTCTCGACCCGGGAAAGGATCTCCTTGGCCGCGGGGGACGAGCCGACGATGCGGCCGTAACCGACCCTCCTCTCCGAGGAGGGGGCGATCGAGACGCGCGCCTTCTCCAATTCCTGGCGACGCCGCTCGATTTCGTAGGCCGCGTTCTGGGCGAATATCTGGGCGAAGTTTAAATCCTCGTCGCCGAATAAATCGCCCCGCTCCAAACTATCGAGGTATATAACGCCCAAGAAGTCGCGGGCCGTGGCGACCGGTATACACATCAGCGACCGTATGCGGTGCAGGTGAACGCTATGGCTGTCCTTGAAACGGAAATCTTCCGCGGCGTTGGGGCTGAGTACGCCTTTGCGGGACCCCGCCACTTGCCCGATTATGGTTTGACAAATCGCCGACGCGTCCTCTATGGTGGGGTCGTCCACCCCCGCCGTTCCCTTGATGCGGAGCATGTTCTTATGCTCGTCGAAGAGGAAGATGACGCCACGTTCGGCGCCCAGTTTTTCCGTCAAATAAGATAAAATGTACCTAAGGAGTTCGTCCAGATCTTTTCGCTCGGATAGTTTTTTCAAACCGCCGGCCAGATCGGCCAACCGCTCTTGGCCTCTTTGCTCGGGTCGTTTCGCCATAAACAGGTCCCCTTCCAACTCGAATATACGCGTGCGGTATTTGTCTACGCCTATCTCCTTGAAAATGCCCTTCGCGTTCTCGAGGTCCCTCTCGGCCTCCGCCATTATACCAAAACTTTGGCTCGCCCGAAACAACTCGAGTTTCAGCTTCGCCCGAACGAAAAAAGTTTCCGCCGCAAAATATTTATTCTTCAACGATCGGAAACGCGCCAACGCCTGGTCAAGGTTCGGCTCGGCGACGTCCAGTTCGCCTCGGTATAACGCTATTTCCCCCAACGTCAAAACTACCTTGGCGTACTCGAACTTATCGCCCGCCTCCTCGAAGGCCGCCAAACACGGCACGAGCAACGCCTCGGCCGCGGCGAAATCCCCTTTAAGATAATCCGCCCGCCCGCGCAGCGCCCGTACCTCGTCGCTCCCCGACGAGACCTGTTGGCGGTTGAACACCTCCTCGGCCGCGGCGAGGTTTTTGACGCTCCTTTCGAATTGCCCGGTCTCGCAACACAGCAAAGCGCGGTTGTAATATACGTACGCCGCCAACGCGCCGACGTCCGCGCCCGACGCCTCTACCAGGTCCAGGTAAAATTCGGCCTTGCGGTACTCGCCGGCCCGTATCATATTCGCGGCCGCGCTCACGCGTACTACCGCCAGAAGCCGTTTGTCGTTTATAATTTTACACTCGGCCTCGGCCAGGTCGTACTGCTGCTGCGCCCGGCCGACGTAACCCTGGCGGAAGTAAATTTGGCCCAACCGCCCCAAAGAGGCTACGACCGCGTAGCGGTCGCCGGCCTTGCGGGCCAGCTCGACGCTTCGATGGGCAGCCTCCTCCGCGCCGTCGAAATCGCCGTCCCAAACCAATACGTCGGCGATCACGTTCAACGCGACCGAGGACAGGCGCGGATTCCCCGCCTCCCCCGCCAGCCGCGCCGCCTCCGTAAATTCCGGTAATGCCGCGTCGTAGTCCCCTTGGCCGTAGAATATAACGCCCTTTATGTATTTAATATAAGCCGCGGGGTTTTTGCGGGTCGGGGAAACGGCGACGTTCTCCGCCGCCCGGGCGTAGACGTGGGCGAGGTCGAAATCCTTTAACCCGTAATAGGCCCAAGCCAGCAAAGCATTGCTCAGAAAACGCTCGTCGGCGGTAAGGTCCCGCGCCGTCAGCTCGCGCAACTCCTGCGCCGGCCTTTCATAATCGCCGAGGCCCAGCCGCTCCTTCGCGATCTTCAATAGGAACCCGGGGCGGTCGGCGTACCCTTCGCCCCCCGTGCGGATTAAAAGTTCGTAATTACGCAACGCCGCGCGGTGGTCGCCGAGCGCAGCGTACGAATCCGCCAACCCGCCGATTACCTTCTCGTACTCGCGGCTGTCCCAACCCCCCTCCGTCGCCAAGGCCGTTTCCAGCAATTCGATCGCTTTTTCATGGTCGCCGTTCGCTTCCGCTACCCGGAACGCGGCCGTGAACCCATCGCGGGCGCGGGCGACATCGCCCAATCGTAAGTGCGTCCGTGCTCGCGTATGCAGCGCCTCCAGCGAACGGGGCGGGTTCTCCTCGAAATATTCCAACAAGTACCTGCGCGCTTCCTCGAGCCATCCCCCTTCTACGGACTCGAGAATGCTGTTATGCACCGCGGCGTTGGCGAAAGAGTAACCCCACCCGATGCCCTCCGTTTTAACGACGACGCCCGACTTCACCAACCTCCCCAAAACCGCCTTGTCTTCGATTAAACCCTCGGGGAATTGCCGACCGTACGCCGCGGCCACCGCGAGCGCCTTCCGCTCTCTGTAGTCCAACTTGCTTACGACGCTCGCGAAATAATCGTTCAGCGCAGCCGGTACGCGGAACGCGCGTAACTTCTTATAGTCGGTATGCCACCCGTCCATATCCCTAAGTAGTACCTTCTCGGACGCCATCATCTCCAGGATCCTCCGGACGACGCCCGGGTTCCCGGCGCCCTTGTCGCGCACGTACCGCAGCAGCGCCGGGTCGAGAGCCGTAACGCCCAGCACGTATTTGAGGTACTCCTCCGTTACGTCCGGCGTAAACCCCTTGAGGTTAAACTTCTTAACCCTTAACCCCCTCTCCGCGCCGGCCAGAAAACCATCCCCCAAATTCGCGCCGCCCCGGCGAAGGGGTCCGCGGAAGGCCACGACGAATTTAACACCGCTAACGGGGTAATTTATCAACCGCGTTATCGACCCCGCCAACTCCTCGTCGCGCGGCTCGACGTTATCCAACGCGACGAGCGAAAACTCATACTCTTCGCCCATCGCACTCAACGCCTCAAGGCCGCTCTGCTCCACCGCGAAACGGACGTCCTTTTTCCCGACGATGGTAGCCTCCAGCGAGTCCGCCTCTTCCTCTCCGCCGCCGGCGCCGCGTTTTCCCTCCTCGCCCGGCGCCGCCTCCAACTCTTTCCACAACGAGCTCAACGCCTCGTCGCCCGCGCCGCAATCGACGTACAAGAATAACCCGCCTTTCAATTGCGTAGTCTTACCCGCTTCTTTAATGAACGACGTCTTGCCTACGCCTTCCGTCCCCTCCACCAAGAAGATTTCGGCCCGCGGCCCGCCCTTGACCGGCGGCCCCGTTATCTCGTCCACCTCCTTTTCGTATTGGAAGAATTTCCCGGTCGCGAGGTCGTTGTCGAGGTAAGGCCAGCCCCGCAGCGGCACGTCCACTTTCCGCGCCAACCCGGCCAGCGCCGTCATGGCCTCGTACGCCGACACGAAACGGTCCGCGGGGTTGTGCTGAATGAAACCCGCCGCGTACTCGTCCAGTTCGGGGTACACCTCCGGCATGACTTCCGACAGGCGCAAATATTCGTAGTTCGCCTTACGCTTGATCTTGGAAATGTCGTCTCCCGGCAAGAAAGGCAGGCAGCTGGCGATGATCCGAAAAAACATTATCCCGAAAGAGTAGAGGTCCGAACGGGGGTCGTTTGAAACGCCCTGGAAAACCTCCGGCGCTATGTACTCCATCGTTCCCGAAACAGGATAAAGGTTCTCGCTCTCTACCAGCCGCGCCAGGCCGAAATCGCCGAGTATGAACTTCTTCTTGGCATAGGCCGCATCCTCGAAGATGTTGCTGGGCTTCACGTCGCCGTGGATGATGCCGCGGCGGTGGACGTAATCCAAGGCCGACAACAGCTGCAGCGAGAAGTCGAACAGGTCGGGTAGGTTCCTCAACGAGTCCGACCTATAGAGTACGGGGCCGGCGTAGTAGTCCATGGTGTAGTAGATATACGCCGGTTCCTCGCCAAAATCGTAAACGCGAACGATGTTGGGATGTTCCAGGTAGGTCAGCGTTTCGAACTCCCGTTTTAAGAGTTCGATAGGACGCGTCTTCGACTTCTGGACCGTCTTGATCGCGACCACTTTGCGCCGCGTCTTGTCGAGGGCTTTGACGACCTCCGACGTCGGCGTCTTGGCAATACGCTCGATAATTTCGAACCGCTGACCAAACATAGTACCGTATAGGGGAAATGGCGCAACCGCGCCGGCGAGCCCCCCCCACGGCACAAGACTCTACACTTTCCCCAAAATGTTATCATAAAAAATGTTTTATGTTAATAATAAAACGTGCCGGCCTTCACATATTACCCCGCGCCGGTGCCAAGCCACTACCCCGAAGGCGACGGTTCTAAATAAAGCGATTAGTATTTTTATACTTGACTTGTTTAGTCCTATATGTTATACTGTATACAGGTATAAGGTATCATGAAAAATAAAGGTGCCGAAAGCGAAATCACGAACGATATATTGCTCGCCCGCCTGGCACGGGTTGCGGGGCAGGTACGCGGCGTGTCGCGCATGTTAAACGAAGGCCAGTATTGCATCGACGTTATCGACCAGATCACGGCGGCGCGCCGCGCCTTGGAGAGGATAGCGCTGCTCGTAATGCAACGGCACCTGAATAGCTGCGTAAAGGACGGGATGGCCGCCGGCCGCGGCGAAGACCTGACTAAAGAGTTGGTCGATTCAATCTATAAATTTCTCCGTTAAAAAGAAATTATTTGAGGCCATATATAACCAAATCGCTTGTGTTAAAGAGCACTCATATGTACGCAACGCTGCAACGGGGGCGATACGGCGAGCCAGAGAAAATAAAAACTCGGAGAAGCTTGCCTACGCCCCCCGTACGCGGCGTTTTAATTCACCCGCGCTCGAGCCGTCACAAAGGCGTTTAAAGGAATATGAGGGGGTCTATTTTGTGGCGTAAGGTTTTAATAGCCTTCGCGCTAACGCCGGCCGCCGCGTGGCCGGACGCCGGTACTACCCTCGAGCCCGGCGCGCTGGCGGACGAGGTTCTGGCCGCAAACCCGGCGGCGGCCGCGGCCTCGGCTCGAGCCGAAGCCTACGACCGCGCCGCGGCCGCCGAAGGCCTTTGGCCCGACCCCCAACTCACCGTCGAAGCGTCCAACCTCCCGGCGGGCGACCTCGCGTTCGACCGGTCGCCGATGTCCGGCCTCCAATTCTACCTCCGCCAAACGATACCGCTGCCCGGAAAGAACACGTATCGGCGCCGCGCCGCGGAGGGAGGCGCCGCCGCCGCCGCCGCGGAACTCGAAACCACACGGCGCGAGTTAGTGGAACGAGCCAAACACGCCTATTTCGACCTCTACCTCGCGACGGCCCTGCGCGACGTCGTCGAGAAACAGAGGGCCTTCTGGGTAGATTACGGACGCGTAGCGCTGGCGCGTTACGCCGCCGGCCGCGGCCTGCAGGCCGACGTCCTGAAAGCGCAAGTAGAGCGTACGCTAACGGCTAACGAATTGCTGGAACTTTCGCGGCACGAGACGGTCGCGCGCGGCCACATAAACGTCCTCCTGAACCGCGCCCCCGATTACGACCTACCCCCGCTCGCCGGTTTGCCCGAAGCAACGGTCCCATATACGCTCGAAGAGCTTTACGACAAAGCGCTGGCGAACGACCCGGGAGTTGCGGCCGCCGAGGCGCTCCTGGCCTCCGCCCGGGCGGCTCGGTCGCTGGCGAAGGCATCGTTCTTGCCGGACCTCACCGCCGGGGTCGGGTACCGCCTCCGCGAAGAGGTGCCCATGGACCCCGTCGCGGGCGAGGATTTCTGGTCCTTCTCGGCCGGCGTGAGCCTGCCCCTCTTCGGTACCGTTAAGCATAGCCGGACGCTGGCCGAAAAAAGCGCGGCCGTTAGCGCCGCCGAAGCCAACGCCGCCGACGTCAAAAACAACCTCTTACGCGAAGTGGAAGAACTCTACGTTGCGAAGCGAACCGCCGAGGAACAGCTCGTTTTATTCGAAGAGGGGATATTACCTCAGGCCGAGGCCGCGCTGCGCTCGACGCTTGCGGCGTACGAGGCGGGAAAGGTGGATTTCACGGCGCTGCTTCAAAGCGAATTAACGTTATTTAAATATGAAAAAGAATACGTCGGCGTACAAGTCCGACGGCACAAAGCGCTCGCGTCGTTGGAGGCCGTCGTCGGCGAACGTTTTTATTAACGACCGGGCGAAATTAACCCTCGTTAAGGAGGAAACCCAATGCGCCAATACAAACTACCGGCGGTGGCGTTAATAGTAGCCGTCGCGTTCCTGAGCGTCGCGGCGCTCGCCGGCTGCAACAAGAAGGTCGGAGACGCGGCCGAGGCCGCGACGTACACCTGCCCTATGCATCCCGAAGTTACGTCCGACGAACCGGGCGAGTGCCCGAGCTGCGGCATGGACCTCGTGCCGGCCGAAGAGCTCGAGCCGGCCTCCGGCGAAATGCCCGAACACGGCGGCATGTAGCGGCTTTTGCCGCCCTGAGGTCGTGGTTTTATGGCGAGTAATAGAAAGACGTTCCTGATCGCGGGCGCCATAGTCGCCGCGGTCGTGCTGGCCGCGGGGGGAGGGCTGCTGGTCCGTCAACATGCGGTCGGCGGCTTCCCCTTCGCCGGCGGCTCGAGCGGCCGGGTCTACAACTGCCCGATGCACCCGTACTACACGTCCGACCGCCCCGGCGAGTGCCCGATATGCGGGATGGACCTGGTCCCGGTGGAGAAGGAAGACGAGCGCGCCGGCCACGAATCGCACGTGGCGGGCTTCGCCTCGTTGGAGCTCGAGCCGCGTCAACAACAGCTCATCGGCGTTACCACGGCGCCCGTCGAACGAAAGGCGGTTAACCGCACCGTACGCGCCGTCGGGACCGTCGTGCCGGACGAGCGGCGCGTCTTCGTCATCCACAGCAAAGTCAGCGGCTGGATCGACAGGCTATACGTCGACGCGACGGGCCAACCGGTAGCCGCGGGGCAGCCGCTGCTCGCCATCTACAGCCCGGAGGTATACGCGACGCAGGAGGAATACCTCGTGGCGAGTGAATCCGCCCGGGAGCTCGAGGGGAGCCCGTCGGAGGAAGTGACGCGAGGGGCTGAGGCTTTACGAGAGGCCGCGGAACGTCGGCTCGAGTACTGGGACGTGCGCCCGGGCGAGCTCGAGCGCCTGGCGGAGGCGGGACGGCCGCTGAAAGCCCTAACCGTCCGCTCGCCGTACGGCGGCTACGTTATGGATAAGCACGCCCAGGTCGGGATGTACGTCCAGCCCGGAATGCCGCTCTACACGGTCGCGGACCTCTCCCGGGTTTGGCTCGAGGCCGACATCTACGAACACGAAATCCCGTTCGTGAAAGTAGGCCAGCGGGTCACGATCACCCTCCCCTACTACCCCGCGGAGCCGCTGGAGGGCACCGTACGGTTCATCTACCCCTTCCTTGACGCTAAAACGCGTACGGCGCGCGTCCGCGTCGACGTCGCCAATCCGGATTTAAAATTGAAACCCGGCATGTTCGCCGACGTTAGCGTCGAACAAGAACTCGGCGAGCAGCTCGTCGTGCCGAGCGAAGCGGTGTTGGATTCCGGTAAGCGGAAGATCGTCTTCGTCGCGCACGCGGGGGGCCATTTCGAACCGCGCGAGGTAACGGTCGCGGCGAGGTTGGACGACTACTACGTCGTCGCCGCGGGCCTGCGCGAGGGCGAAGAGGTCGTGACGAGCGGCAACTTCCTCCTCGACTCCGAAAGCCGCATCAAAGGCGCGCTCGCCGGTATGGCGGGCGAACACCAACACTGACGACGCTATGCTGGGGAAATTAGTCGAGCTCGCGGCCAAGAACAAGTTCGTCGTCGTACTCCTCGCGGCGTTCGCCGTGGCATGGGGAATCTGGGCCATCGCCCGCGTCCCCCTCGACGCCATCCCCGACCTCTCCGACATACAGGTGATCGTCTTCACCGAGTGGCCGGGCCGCAGCCCCGACCTGGTGGAGGACCAGGTAACGTACCCGCTCGTCTCGTCGATGCTGTCGGCGCCGCGCGTTAAGGTCGTCCGCGGTTACTCCTTCTTCGGCCTCTCCTTCGTCAACGTCATCTTCCGCGACGGGACCGACATGTACTGGGCCCGCAGCCGCGTCCTGGAGTACCTCAGCCAGACGCGCGAGAAGCTGCCCGCCGGCGTGACGCCCACCCTCGGCCCGGACGCCACCGGCGTGGGGTGGGTCTTCCAATACGCGCTAGTAGATAAATCGGGCCAAAACGACCTCGCCTCCCTCCGCGCTTTCCAGGATTGGCATTTAAAGTACTGGCTCGAGTCGGTGCCCGGCGTCGCCGAGGTCGCGAGCGTGGGCGGCTTCGAGAAGACGTACCAGGTCAAAGTCGACCCCAATAAACTCGCCTCCTACGGCGTTCCGCTCGGTAAGGTCGTCGCCGCCATCCGCAGCTCCAACGAGGACGTCGGCGGCCGCGTCGTGGAGCTCAGCGGCAAGGAATATATGGTCCGCGGCCGCGGCTACATAACGTCGCTCGAAGATATCGAGAACGTAGCCGTTTCCGCAGACGAGCGCGGCGTCCCCATCCTGATAAAGAACCTGGGCGTGGTGACGTACGGCCCGGACATGCGGCGGGGCATCGCGGAGCTCGACGGCGAGGGCGAAGTCGTGGGCGGCATCGTCGTGATGCGCTACGGCGAGAACGCGCTCGACGTCATAAACCGCGTCAAACGGAAACTCGCCGACGTCGAGCCGTCGCTGCCGCCGGGCGTCGAGGTCGTCACGACGTACGACCGCTCCGACCTCATCAAAGAGTCTATCCGCACGTTGGTCGAGAAACTCCTCGAAGAGTTCCTCATCGTCAGCCTGGTGTGCATCGTCTTCCTGTTTCATTTCCGCAGCTCGCTGGTCGCGATCATCATGCTGCCGGCCGCGATAGTAATCGCCTTCATCCCGATGTTCTACATCGGCCTGACCTCCAACATCATGTCCCTGGGCGGCATCGCCATCGCCGTCGGCGTGATGGTGGACGCCGCGGTGGTGATGGTGGAGAACGCCCACAAGCGGCTCGAGCAGTCGCCGGGGGGCGACCGGCGGCGGATAGTCGTCGCGGCCGCGAAGGAGATGGGAAGGCCGCTGTTCTTCTCGCTTTTGGTTACGACCGTCTCCTTCCTGCCGGTATTCACGCTCGAGGCCCAGGAGGGACGGCTCTTTAAACCGCTCGCGTACACGAAGACGTTCGCCATGTTCTTCGCGTCGTTTTTGTCGGTAACGCTGGTGCCGGTTTTAATGGTCTGGCTCGTGCGCGGCAAGATCCGCCCCGAGCACAAGAACCCGCTCAGTCGGCTGCTCATCCGCGTCTACCGGCCGCTGGTGGACTTCGCGCTCCGGCACCGGTACGCCGTTATCGTGGGCGCCGCCGCGGTAATGTTAATCTCGGTCCCGGCCTTCCTGGCGCTCGGCTCGGAGTTTATGCCGCCGCTCTACGAGGGGACCATACTCTACATGCCGACGACGCTCCCCGGCATCGGCCCCACCACCGCCGGCCGCCTGCTCCAAGTTCAGGATAAGCTATTCAAGACCTTCCCGGAGGTCGATACCGTCTTCGGCAAGATAGGCCGCGCCGATACCGCGACCGACCCCGCCCCCATGGCCATGGTCGAGACGACGGTGACGCTCAAGCCCAAGCGCGAGTGGCGCAAGGGCATGACGTACGAGAAGCTCATAAAGGAGCTGGACGCCTCTTTCGCCTTCCCGGGCGTTACCAACGCGTGGACGATGCCCATTAAGGGCCGCATCGACATGCTAACCACCGGCATCAAGACCCCCGTCGGCGTCAAGGTCTTCGGGCCGGACCTGGAGGGCATCGCCGCGTACGCGCAACACATCGAGGCTATCCTGAACGACGTCCCCGGCACCAGGAGCGTCTACGCCGAGCGCGTCACCGGCGGGTACTATCTGGATATTACCCCCGACCGCGAGGCGTTAGGCCGCTACGGCCTGACCGTCGAAGAGGTTGAAAGAGTCGTCGAGGTCGCCGTCGGCGGCATGAACGTCGACCGGACCGTGGAGGGGCGCGAGCGCTTCGGCATAAGCGTCCGTTATTTCCAAGACTACCGCGACGACCCGGAGGCGATAAAGCGCGTGCTGGTGCCGACGCCGGCCGGGCCGCCGGTCCCGCTGGGGCAACTGGCCGACGTAGAGCTGACGACCGGCCCGGCCGTCGTCAAGGACGAGAACGGTTCGTTGTCGGGCTGGGTTTACGTCGACGTCGAGGGGCGGAGCGTGGGTTCGTACGTGGAGGATGCCAAGAAGGCCGTGGCCGCGAAACTCCCCCCGAAACCGGGATACCATATCGTATGGACGGGCCAGTACGAGGCTATGGAGCGCGTGCGCGAGCGCCTTACCTTCGTGCTGCCGCTGACGCTCGCGATAATCTTCGTCTTATTATACTTCAACTTCCGCTCGGTAACGGAAACGTTTATCGTCCTGTTGTCGGTGCCCTTCGCGCTCGTGGGCGCCATATGGCTGATGCTCATATTGGGATACAATATGTCGATCGCGGTGTGGGTGGGGATAATCGCGCTCGCCGGCGTCGCCGCGGAGACGGGCGTCGTGATGATCGTTTACCTCGACGACGCGTATAACAAGCGGAAGGGCGAGGGCCGGTTGAAGACGCTCCGCGACCTTGTCGAGGCCGTGGAAGAGGGCGCGGTGCAGCGCGTCCGCCCCAAGATGATGGTCGTAACCGCCATCATTATGGGCCTGCTGCCGATAATGTGGAGCGCGGGCGCCGGCGCCGACGTGATGAAACGCATCGCGACGCCGATGGTCGGCGGGATGGTGACCTCCACCATCCTCACGCTCGTCGTAATCCCCGCCGTCTACACGTTCTGGCGAGGCCGGGGGCTGCCCCGCGAAGAGTAAACGCCGCGCACGCCGACGCCCGTCGGAACCCGATTAATACCGGAAACCCAGCAGGTTCCAGTAATTCAACCACAGCACGAACGCCGCCGCGGCCAAAGCTACCAGCGTATAGTGCACGCGGCCGGGTACGCGCCAGAACCCCTTAACCCACGCGACGACGGCCAGGACGACGACTGCCACCGCCAATACGGTGGTAACAATTGGGATCACCAACGCCGCCTTCAAGCCGGCCGACAAGCCGTAGAGCACGCCCACCGGGTCGAAGAAGCGCATCACGGCGACGACGAAGATGACGTTCAAAAGGCCCAAACACCACGCGCAGAGCCGCGTAAGGCGCGCGAGGAACGGGTCACGGGGGCGCTGCCGGCGGCGGCCCAGAAACCAGCCCACCGGCCAGATGAATATCGCCGAAAGGAAGACCGCCAGGCACGCGCCCAGCACGACGCGGTGAAACGGCGCGGCCCGATACCACGGAACTCTGATCAGGACGTTGCTGAGGTCGTTCTCGAAGAAGGCGCACTTAACGCGGCCACTCCCGTCCACGGCGAAGACTAACTTATCGCCCAACGTCTCGTCGGCCTCGACGCGACGGAATATTCCCGGCTCGAGCTCCGCGTACCGGCACGGCGGCCGGCCCATACCGCCCGGAGCGAGCAGATACCCTTCCGGCGTTACCTTCAACGTAGTCGGGTTTAAAAATTCCGATAATTTCATTAGACGGGTGAAAACGCTACGCGATACCAAGTACGGGCCGGCGTAGCGCGCCGCGGCGTCCGCCGCCCCCGGCCCGGGCTTGGGCGCCGGTTCCTTGGCCGCGGGGAAATACCGGTCCGCGAACCCGCGCAACAAATCGAAGCGCGCGAAGGTCCCGTCGGGGCTGTTATACGATACGTAGACGCCTACGCCCCGTTCCGGGAACAACGCGAGGGCGGTATGGAAGTAAATCGTATCGCCGCCGTGCCAGACGACGCGTTCGCCGTTGAGCGTCATTTCCATAAAGCCGTGGACCCAGCCGTTGACGCGCGGGTCCGCCGTGAAGAGGCGGCGGTGCATCTCGCGGGCCGCGGCTTCGCCCAGAATGCGCCTCGAGCCGTAGCGCCCTTCCTGCAAATGAGCTAACATAAACCGCGCCATGTCCGGCGCCGTCGCGCTCATCGAGCCCGCGGGATACTCCTGCAACAATTCGAAATCCTGCGCCTCGAAGGCGCCGCCCTCGAACTCGTACCCCACCGCCACGTCCGCCGCGAGCGCCGGCGGCACCGGCTCGCGGAACGTGCTGCGCTCCATCCCCAGCGGCTCGAAGATGTTCTTTTCAACGTACTGGTCAAAGGGTACGCCCGAGACCACTTCCACGATGTAACCGGCCAGCGACGCGCCGTAATTGGAGTAGGCCGGGACCTCGCCCGGCGGGAAGACGCGCGCCGGGACGCCGTCCTTCAAGTACGTCGCCAGGGGCTTTAAGCCATCAGGCCCCGCCTTTAATATGCCGACCCGCCGGTCTTCGAAACCCGCCGTGTGCGTCATAATATCGGCTACCGTGACCGGCTTGCCGAAGGCGGGCGGTATCTTGAAATCCGTAAGGTAATCGTTCACGTCGGCGTCGAGGTCCACCTTCCCCTTTTCCACTTGCTGCATCACCGCGGTCCAGGTGAAGACCTTGGATACCGAGCCGGCGCGGAAAACGGTTCGCTCCGCGACTACGGGCCGGTGCGTCGCCAAATCGGCGTAGCCGTACCCCTTCGCGAAGAGAAGCTCGCCGTCGGCGACGACCGCGACGGTCGCCCCAGGGATGTGGTAGGACTTGAGCTGTTCCGCCATCACGCCGTCGACGAAAGCCTCTACCTCGAGCGGGTCGGCGAAAACGCCCGTCGGCGCCGCCGCAACCGGGGGCGGTTCGGCGCCGAAGGCCGCCGTCGCGAAGACGACTAGCGCGGCCGCAGCCGTTACGTAAGCGTTCGCACTTTTTCCCACGATACCTCCTTCGATTTCCGAGAGCTCCGTTGCACCTATCTCATTATAAACGCGACGTTGAGCCGTGTCTACGTCAAAATGTTCCGGTTGTTGGGACGCACTTGTAGGGACATC
>DATKVX010000039.1 GCA_035529855.1 bacterium | reverse complement strand
CATCTTCGAGGAGTCGGGCAAGATAAAGCCGGTGTGGTTCGCCTACGACGGCCGGCGCCTCGCCATCGAGCGCGTCACCTACGCCTGGCGCGACCGCGACGGCTCGAGGCAGATATACCACTACGCCGTGAAGGTGGGCGGAACCGTCTACGAGCTGGCGCTCGACACCTCGACGCTGAGCTGGCGCCTCGAGCGCAGCTACGTGGAGTAGGGAGGGAGGGCTGTTGCACCGCGGGGCCTTCGGGCCCCGTTCTAATCTCGGCCGATAGAGATGTGGGCATCCATCACAGGGTTGGCGCACGGCAGGCCGCTGTTGGGCAGCGGGCAGTTTAGCGGCGTTTAGCCCGTTACTATTAAGACCTTAGCAACAGTGGCGTATGTTTTCTTTTTATAGGTAAAAATGATTTCGTCGTTTTTGGATACCGTTTCTGTATTGAAGAAGGCGGTAATTTTGCGCGAGATGAGATCGAACTCCCGCTTCAACTTCCAACTTTCTTGTGGGTTATCCGGGTCTAGTAAGATGACGAATAACCTGTTATCGGCCCCGAACCTTTGGGCGCCTTGGCCCTCGTACATGCGAATCGCCAATTGTTGAGGGTTGTTTATTGCGTTAACGGGGTCGTACCCGCGGGGAAGGTAAGTTACTTTTAAGTCGAACGGTTGACCACCGAAAAATATATCAATTCCCTTCACAGCCGTTATAGTCGGAACGATTTTTGGATGAGTACTTATCTGTTCTTCGATGAGCACAGTGGTCCAATGATTGTACCAGCTACAAACCACATAGTTTTTTATAGCGTCGTAAAGGTTTTCTTCCACCCTCCTAAGCAATTCGTCATACCTTACGAATTCTCTAACATATTCGGCTTGGATTTTCCGGTCTAGTTCTCCTTGGATAACACCCCATGAAAAAGAAGTTACTTTCGACAGCTCTTGTTTTAGATCTTCGTCCGAGATGCGTTTTTTTCTATCCTCTATTTTCCTTATGGTAGCTTCTTTTATGAACGCATCTATAGTTTGAGTGGCAATTCGCGCCTCGAAGAACCTTTTGATTATGTCTGTTTTAGTCCCGCTCTTTTTAATACCTAGGTTCGAAGCGAATCCTTTAAGGAGTACTGAGGGAATACAGTTCAGCTTCAGGTTTAATACTTCTTTTTCACTCATTAATGGCATACGTTTTCCCTCATTTGTGCTTTTTAAATAGAAATATATATTCGTGTTTGAATATATAAAAACCACCCACCAGCGCCCGGTATTGCCAAAGCTCCTTTTGGTTGCGCTTGGCGCGGGTCTCGTCGAAGTTCTTGACGATTATACTTTTTAAGAGGTAATCCCTTTTTAGGACTTCCTCCATACTTAAGAACCCTAACGGTATCCATTCGCCCTTTGAATATTTATCGCCGATGACCAAGGCAAAATACCTGCCTCTTTCTAAGTATGGGGTCGCGTTGTCCACTGCTTCGCCAAGCATTTTAAGAAATGTTTTAGTATCGGGGGCGTTGGAGAGGTCGTTGTCGTCTTTGGAAAATTTAATTATGTCGTGGTAAGGGGGATGCATGATTAGGAGTTGAACTTTATTTATGTTTTGCTCTCGCAGTGCTAATCCGATATCTATTGTTCTTGCGTCGCCGATAACTGCGTCAGTTTTTACGCTATCTTTAGCTGGTTCCTTGGCGATAAGTTCTTTCGCTTGTCGAGCGACCTCGGCATTTAATTCGATGCCAACGCCGTTCCTGCCGAGCCGCCGGCACTCGATTAACGTTGTTCCGCTTCCGACAAAGGTGTCTAGTACCCAATCACCTTTCTTGGTATAGCGGAGCATCAATTGGTTTGGGATTTGGGGGATAAAGTTACCCCAGTACGAAGCGATGTGGGCGCCAGAATTATCCCTTTTATCTAGGATCCACAAGCTGTCGGTTATTATGGTGTCGTATTCTTTCCAGCGGGCGAGGTTTATATCGTTGATCTTAGTGGTTTTTATTTTATGGACGCTTTGCTCGAGTCGGTCAAGGTAATATTTTGCCCTTTCAAAAGTTTTTGCTTCTAAAACCTGATCTAGCTCGGAGATCAAGATATCGCGGCGTCGGGAAATGGTACCTCCGTCGCCGTCGATATTAGTGATACCCTCACTATCCTCTTTGGGATGGGTTATGAAATTTCTAAGTGCAAGTGTTTTGCTCTTGAGCCTGTTCAAGTCGCTTTGCGCTGTTATTTCCCGTAAAAAATCGAGGAACCGCTCTTTGTTTAAAATGATTTTACCGCGGCCGGTAGCATGGGTTTCTTTTTTGTGGAACGGTAGGTTTGTTGTAGTATCGCTCTTCATTTTATGCTCCATTCCAAGCTTACACGTTTTCCTGGGTGCAGTATAAGATTTGTCGTACAACTAGTCAATCTTTTCGCGGGACAGGTATTTAGAGATGTGGGCATCCACGACAGGGCTGGCGCACGGCAGGCCGCTGTTGGGCGGCGAGCGACCCGGGCCCGTCGGCCTCGGCCCCGGCGCCGAGGCCTACGGCGAGCGCTGGGAGCGCGTCATCATCTTCCTCGATATGAACGCGTTCTTCGTCAACGTCGAGGCGCGGGCCAAGCCGTGGCTACGCGGCAGGCCGGTGCTGGTGGTCGGCTCCCGGAAGGCGCGCTCCGTCGTCGCCGCCTGCTCCTACGAGACGCGTACGTTCGGCGTCAAATCCGGCATGCCCTCCGAGGAGGCGCGGCGGCTCTGCCGCGACGCCGTCGTCGTCCCCGCCGACATCTCCAAGTACACCCACGCCATCCGCGAGGTCGTCGCCCGGGCGCACAACTACACCCCCGTGGTCGAAATAGCCTCCATCGACGAGCTGGCCCTGGACGTCACGACGACGTTCCGCCGGTGGGGGACGCCGCGCGACTGCGCCGCGGCCTTTCAGCGCGAGGTCCGCGAGGAGCTCGGCCTCCCGTGCTCGCTGGGCGTCGCGCCCAACAAGATGCTCGCGAAGGTGGCCGCCGGCCTCGAGAAGCCCAACGGCCTCACGGTCCTCAGGCCCTCCCAGCTCGAGACCTTCCTGGAGGAGCTGCCGACGACGGATCTGCCCGGCATCGGCGACAAGCTGGGCGAGCACCTGCGGCGGCTGGGCGCGAGCACGTGCGGCCAGCTCGGCCGCCTGTCCTTGTCGCGCCTGAAGGCGCGCTTCGGCATCGTCGGCGAAGTGCTGCAGAACATGGGGCGGGGGATAGACCGCCGGCCGCTGACGGCGCACTACGACTACGAGGAGGCCAAGTCCGTCGGCAACACCATCACGCTCAACCGCGACACCTACGACGCCGCGGAGCTACGGCGGACGTTCCTGTGGCTGTGCGAGCGGGTGGCGCGGCGGCTGCGCGGCGAGGGGTACTGCGGCCGGTGCGTCTACGCCGTCGCGCGCTACCCGGACTTCTACACCGTGGGCCGTTCGCACCGGCTCCCGCGCTACGTCGACGAGGGGATGGACGTCTTTCGCGCGGCTTGGCCGCTCCTGCCCGGCGACATGAGCGAGCGCGGCGTGCGGATGCTGGGGGTCTCGGCCTCGATGCTGCTGTACCACTGCAAGCCGGGCAACCTCTTCGAGGTGAGGCGGGACCGCTTCACGGCGACGCTGGACGAGCTGAACCGGCGGTACGGCCGCGGCGCGCTCGAGCGGGCGGAGCTGCTGCCCGGCCTCCCCGGCGGCCTCTACGAGACGGTCAAGGCCGGCTGGCACCCGGGGTAAGTTTTTTAGGAATATTTTAAGTTGACGTTTCCAGCTCATAATTATATTATCACAACGAGGAGTAAAAAGAACATGCCGCGATTAGACCAACAAAAAATCCGCGATAGTTATCAGCGAGTTCTTTTCTCGAATAGGGTTAGTCCGAAAACGAATAACGGTTTAAAAGACCCGGCTTTTTTTGAAAATAAAAAGTCCCCTATACACCGCTGGGTCCCTTGGATCGCCGGGTTTTCGGCAGGCTTCGTCGATAGCGTTTTCGATTTGTACCTTCAATCGGACGTTGAAACGGAAACGCCCGTTATTTTAGACCCGTTTGCCGGCGTCGGAACGACGATATTTCAAGCGGTCGTGAGGGGCTACGACGCCGTAGGTTTCGATATTAACCCTTACGCTTCATTAGCGGCTAGTACAAAAGCGAGATGCCTTTCCGTAAATATCGAGGCGCTTAGATCTAGGGTATTAGAATTAGAGGACCTTTCCTCTAAATGGCGTAGTACGCCGGCCCCCAATATCGAAAAACCCCCTTTGAAAACTAAAGAACCGTTTTTTAGCCCCCGTATAGAAAAACAAGTACTACACGCGTTAGATTATATCGATAGAATAGATGACGGTCTTATAAAGGACTTATTCCGCATCGCCTTCGGCTCGGTGATGGTCGGCGTTTCGAATTATTCCTACGAGCCTAGTTTGGGGACGCGCAGGAGTGCCGGGAAACCGGCAATGAAGGACGCTGATTTTGCGCGGGTATTGTCCGGGAAATGTCGAGAGATGTTGGATGATATAATATCCGTAAAGGGGCTGATAAAAAGGCCAGAAAGTTTAGGGGATGCTAGGATAAGGCATGCTAATTTCCTTTCCGACCACCATACGGTCGAGGATAATTCTGTAGATTTATTAATAACGTCCCCGCCTTATTTGAATAACTACCATTACGTAAGAAATACGAGACCTCAATTATATTGGTTGTCTTTCGTTTCGAAACCTGATGAACAAAAGGGGCTGGAAACCGGGAATTTCGGTAAATACTGGCAAGAAGTCCGGGGCCTGGAAGACGTTCCTTTGACGTTCGAGTATGAGGAATTACGGGCGATTCTATCGGAATTAAAGGAAACCCGTAAGGAAGCCGGCGTTTACGGCGGCTCGGGGTGGGCGAACTACGTGGCTTCGTATTTTAACGATACCTACGTTTTCTGGGAGATCGTAAGTAGGGTATTGAAAACCGGCGGGAGTGCAGTAATAGTTATAGGTAATTCCGTAATCCAAGGTATTGAAATTGAAGTAGACCGATTATTCGGGGAAATCGCTCGCGAACACGGGTTAAAGTTCGTCGGTACGTACATTATTAGAGATAAACGTGTCGGTTCGAGTATTACGGACTCAACGGTAAGGTACGGTAACGGCGAAAAACGTAGCCTTTACGACGCCGCGGTCGTAGTGGAAAAACCGGGTTTATGAACGAGAAACCTTATAACCCTTTGGATAAAGCTAATCTTGGGAAAAGCTTAAAGGAAGCCCTTTTCGAAAGGGGCGTTACTAATTTACCCCCCGGGAGTTCTTTCGAAGGCGCGGGTATTTACGCCATTTATTATATAGGCCCTTTGGGTTATTATTCGCGCATTGCTGATAGGAACGCCGATGATAGATGGGGACTACCTATATACGTTGGGAAAGCAATACCGCCGGGATCGCGGAGGGGTATACTGCGTTTAGACGAACCGCCGGGTAACGCATTATATAACCGTTTGCGAGAGCACGGCGAATCTATAAACCAAGCAGAAAATTTGGATTTATCCGATTTTCGTTGTAGGTACTTAATTGCGGACGATATATGGATACCTTTGGGTGAAACGCTCGTCATAACTTCGACTAGGCCCGTATGGAATTTATACTTGGATGGCTTTGGCCTCCACGACCCGGGGGGCGGTAGGCGCAAGCAGCAACGTTCGTTATGGGATACCGTCCATCCTGGGCGCAGGTGGGCGGCACGCCAAGCTCCAAACAACCTTTCTATTGAGGAGATATTGGCGGCCCTCGGAAATTTCATAGACGATAATTATTAATAAATTGAAAAAACAATCCAACACATAGACCGCTGCGACCTACGACCGCGGGAGCGAATGAGATGGAAATAGGGTTTTATTGGGTTACTAAATACCTAAATCGAAGGTATGGACGGGTTCTTTTCGTTACCTATATAAGCCTTTTTATCTTAGTAATTTCTATAGGAATTTTGGCGGTTTTCGATTTTGAGGGAGATAAAATAGTAGCGTTGGCGACTATAATAGGACCGGTTTTAGCGGTTATTCTAACCTTTATATCGACTATTTCCGCACCCGACAACGACAAAAAAAAAGTCTTAAGGCTCTTGCCTTTACCCTATCCTAAAAAAGTTAATAAGAAATTCAAGCCCAGGCTATTGGTGATTTGCCATAATAGTTACATAGATCATTTCCGGGATTTTTTTAGCCCGTTTTTCCGGGTCGAATTCTTAAATGCGGTCGGCCAGATAAATAACGAATATGATTGCATCTTTGGAATTGGTGACAATCGACATTATACGGACGAGCATTGCCCCACTGGTTACGGAATTTACGATAGAAGGGTGGATATAGAAAACGCATTAAAGACTTATTTAAGCGGGGGCGGTAGCGCCGTATGTACCCACGATTTACACTTTTTTGGAGAAGTAGGTCATTTCGATAAACCTTACGTAACGGTTGAGGTCAACCCTTTCGATTACAATCACCCGATTTGTAAAAAGGTGGGTAGAGTAGAATTACCCGGAGAAGAAGGTTCGTACGGCTCGCGGATTATTAAATCCCACGAAGATATACCTAATTCTTTTATTAGAGGCGAACCCGAAGTACTCTTCAAGTTTTATCATTTAACCGATGAAGAAAATTTAGGTCACGGAACGTACGATGCTGCTTGGTTACTAAAATGGGATAAGGATTATTGGAATCTATTCTATTCCTATTTTAACCATAACGCCTCTAATACCACTAATAGAAAATTGAATATTATGTGGCTAAACGCAATTATTTATTTGATTTCAGAAAAGATGTAATCCGTCCGGTTTTTCCTACAAGCGCAAACCTTAATAAAAAAACCCCGGGCCTCACGCCCGGCTTATTTTTTATCTAATCTCCCTAAGCCGCGGGAAGCGCCAGGCGACCAGGGCGGCCCAGAGTAGCGAGGCCGACGCCCCGATGAGGAGCGCCGCCTGAACGTCGACGTACCGCGCGACGTACCCCGCCTGCAGCGAGCCCAGCCGCATCGCCCCCATAAATACCAGGAAGTAGATGCTCATCACGCGGCCGCGCAGCCGGTCCGGCACGTTGAGTTGGATGAGCGTGTTGGCCAGCGAGTTCTGGACGACGAAGCAGAAGCCGGCCGCCGCCAGCACCGCCGCCGCCAGCCAGAACGCGCGAACGAACGCGAAGGAGAAGACGAGCACCGCGAACGCGACGTTGGCCCCGGAGAGTAGTAGGCCCCGAGGGCTGCGTGGACCCAAGCTCGCGACGGTGAGCGCGCCCACCAGCGCCCCCAGGCCGGCGAACGTCATCAGGTAGCCGTATACGTCGGCGCCGCCGCGGAAGACCTGCTTCGCGAAAACGGGCAGCAGTACCGAGTAAGGCATGACGAAGAACGCCGAGACGCCCACTACCGAGATGAGTACCCAAACCAGCTTGTTCCGACCGGCGTATTGGATTCCCTCGACGATCTGGCGGTGGGCCGGGCCCTTTACCTCGCGGCGGACGGAGGACGTTCTCATCGCGAGCAGCGCCGCTATTACCGGCAGGAACGTCGCCGCGTTGACGACGAAGGCCAAACCCTCTCCGACGGCTATGATCAACAGGCCGGCGACGGCCGGGCCGGCGCTCCGGGCGACGTTGAAAACGGTGGAGTTGAGCGCTATGGCGTTGGTGAGGTCCTCCTTGCCGACTATTTCGACGACGAACGCCTGCCGCGCCGGGACGTCGAGCGCGCGCGCTACGCCGAAGACGAAGGCCAGCGCCATCACGTGCCAGACCTGGACGAGGCCGGTGACGGTGAGGGTGGCGAGGACCGCGGCCTGGATGAACATCAGCGTCTGCGCGATGAGGACGAGGCGCTTTTTATCGAAGCGGTCCGCGAGCGAGCCGGCCCACAGGCCCATCGGCAGCGCCGGCACGAGCGCGACGAAGTTGACCAGGCCCAGCATCGCCGGCGAGCCCGTAAGGCGATATACCAGCCAGTTCTGCGCGACTATCTGGACCCACGTTCCCACCAGCGAGACCATCTGGCCGAACCACCACAAACGGAAGTCGCGGTGGCGGAGGGCGCTGAACGTCCGCGGTAGCGTTACGCGGCGCCGCAGGTAGTCGCCGACGGAATCGTTTTTAGGACGTTTACGCATTTGGTTGATGAGCGGCGGCGGCCCGTCGGGTCCGCGCGAAGTTGTACGCCAGGATGCCGACGGCCGCGAGCGCCGCGCACGCCGCGCCGAAGGTGAACGTGCCGGCGCCCTGCCAGCGGTCCCAGATTAGGCCCGCTACGAGGGACCCCGGCAGGATGGCCAGGCCGCTGGTCATATGCAGCAGGCCAATAGCGGCGCCGCGCTTCTCGGCGGGTACGGCCGTGGAGACGAAGGCCGGCGGAAGCGCCATGAAGGCTTGATAGTAGAGCGCGTACAGCGCGAACAGCGGCCAAAGGGTCCACGCCTCACCGATAGAACCCGCCGCTATGAGGACGGCCGCTTGGAAGATATATATCCCCGCCAGGACCGGCAATACCTTGACTTTATCCGCGAGCCACCCGATGGGGAACGGCCACAGGACCTGAGCCCCGGTGAAGACCAGGTAGATGAGCGGAACGAGGGCGGTCGCGACGCCGAGCTCGCTCGCGCGCAGGATGTAGAACGCGTACGAGAACATGCCGAAAGAGTAGACGGCGTGGCACGCGAGGAAAGGCCACCAGCCGGCCGCGACGGTGCGATCGAAAATCTTGGGCGGAACCGGGCAGCTGACCCGTTTGGGCTGCCTTACCAACACCAGGATGGCGAGCGCTACGAGGATACCCGGGATAAGGGTTAGTTTGAAGATGTCGCGGTGCGAGAAATCCGTATAGTTGAGGAGCGCGAACAGGACCAGAACGCCCCCCACCGCGCCCGCCGAGTCGAGCGCGCGGTGGAAGCCGAAGGCGCGGGCGCGGACGCCCGACGGCGTATAGGTCGCCAGCAGCGCGTCGCGCGGCGACGTGCGGACGCCTTTCCCGAGGCGGTCGGCGACGCGGAGCGCGAGCACCGCGGGGCCCGAGCGGGCGAAGGCCATCACGGGTTTGCTGATTACCGACAGCGCGTACCCGGCGAACATTAGCCACTTGTGCCGGCCCGCCCGGTCGCAGATATACCCCGAGAGGTATTTAAAGACGGCGGCGGTCGCTTCGGCCGCCCCTTCGATAAGGCCCAGGAAGGCGGCGGCCAGGCCGAGGTCTTGCGTTATGAAAATCGGCAGTAGCGGGAATATTATTTCCGACTGGAGGTCCGCGAAGAAGGATACCAGGCCGAGGATGAATACGTTGAGCATTGTAATATTTTACCACCGCGGCGTATTCGCGGCAAGGCCGATATTCCTTGAAGGGCTACCGCGCCGGCCTTATAATACGGATTAAATATGGCCGATGGCGTAGCGAGGGGCCGGCGGGGGTGGCTTCGCCGGTTAACGTTTATAGTCGTCGTCGCGGCGACCCTTACCGGCTCGTATTTTTGGGGCCGGCACGTCGAGCCGCCGCCCAGGGAGCTCGACGCCGAACGCGTGCGGTTGCTCACCGGCGCCACCGAGCCCCCGGAGAAGGTCGACGGCGAGATTACCTATTGGCGCATCAGGCGGGGGGACGAGACGCTCTACGCCGCCGAGAGCGCGTCGTCCGCGCCGGAGGTCGTCGGCTACGGCGGCCCGTTCGACCTCCTGGTGGTCGTAGACGGTTCGGGGACCGTCGACCGCGTCGTCCTGGTGCGGCACGACGAAACGCCGTCGTACGTGGCGGACGTCGCCGACTTCCTTTCGTCTTTCGTAGGCCTTCCGGCGACGGCGCCGCTCGAGCCCGGCCGCGACGTCGACGCCATAACGCGGGCCACGGTGACGAGCGAGGCCTTCGCCGCGGCCACGCGGGTGACGAGCCGCAAGATATTGAACGCGGCGCTGGGTCGCGCCGTTCCGCTCGACGCCGGGCGAGAGGGTTGGGATTGGGCCTGGGCGCTGGTCGTGGCGGCGTTTTTCGGCGCGGCGATATGGGCCAGGCGGCGGCCGCCGGAATGGGTTCGCGCCGTCTTCGCCGCGGCGGCGGTGGGAGTACTCGGTTTTTGGGCGGGCCGGTTCGTCTCCATCGGCGACGTAGGCCGGCTGGTTTTGTGGAAGTTCCCGCCGTTCGGGCCGCGCCTTACGCTCTATTTATTGTTGGGGGGCGGCGCGGCGCTGGCGCTGTTTTTCGGGAATATATATTGCGGTTGGCTTTGCCCCTTCGGCGCGCTGACGGAGCTCTTGTATAAACTGCCCGTCCGCAAGTTAAAAGTAGCGTCCGAGTTCGCGCGGCGCCTCAGCGGCCTGCGTTTCATTATATTATGCGTCGTCGTCGCCGCGTTCATAGCGAGCCGGGATTTGGGCGTCGCTACGTACGAGCCCTTCGACGACTTGTTCGCGTACGCCGCCGCGGGGATGTCGCTGCTGTTCCTGGTCGCGGTCCTGGCGGTTTCCGCGTTCCACTACCGCTTTTTTTGCCGGTACTTATGCGCCGCGGGCGCGTTATTGGGCGAGGTGGCCGCGGTGGGAAGGCCGGCTACCCGGCTCGAGTGCCGCGAGTGCCGCGAGTGCGTAAACGTTTGCCCGACGGCGGCGATAGTCGTGAACCGCGAGGCTGTCGACGCTACGCTTTGCCTCGAGTGCGGCCGGTGTCGCCGCGCGTGCGAGGCCGAGAAGCAAGCTGCGCAGACGCGACGCGGGAATATTTAGTTTGGCCGCGCGCCCTCTCTATGGTATAAGATTGCCTGCCATCGCGTTATGAAGAAACGCAGATTAATTATTTTCGTATTCGTTTTGGCGCTCGTGGCGCTGGGCGTCCTCTATTACGCCGCGGTTGCGCCGGCGGTAGTGGGCAAGGAACGCGTCGCGAAGGCGTTCGCGCAGGCTATGAAAGAAGGTCCCGGCCTGGACGTGCGGTACGTCAAGGCGCGCTTTAAACTCTTCCCCCGGCCGGCGGTTACGCTGGGCGACGTCGTCCTGGTGAACGGAGCCGGCAAAGAAATCGTCCGCGCCGACGAGGTTAGCCTGGGGCTGTCGTACGTCGGCTTCGTGGCCCTCAAGCCGAGCGTGGCGGTCGTGGCGTTCATCCGCCCGCGGGTCGACCTGGCGCCGGGCGACGTGGCTTTCGGCGAGGAGGGAAAGGGCCCGCCGTTCCGCGGGACCGTTACCGTGGCGGAGGGGTTCGTCCGGTACGCCGGCAAGACGCGGACGGCGCTTATAGACGGCCTGGGCGGCCGCGTCCGTTGTAAGGTTTCGTGGGGCGAAGAGCTCGACGTACGCGGCAAGCTCCACGCCGACAAGTTCAGGTTCGCCGCCGGCGCGGGGGAAGTGGCCGGCGGTATGGCCGTCGCGGCCGAAGGGGAGATTCGCTACCGGCCCGAAGCGCCGGGCGGCCGCATCTTCTTCGAAGAGCTCGACTTCTTGTTCGGCAAAGCCCGGTTGACCGTCGCCGGCGAGTTGCAAACCGGCCCGGGCGAGAACGACGTCGACCTGACCGTTAAAGGAAAACGGATGGCACTCGAGCAGGTCCTGCCGGCGCTAGCGCCCCGCTTCGGCGATGCCGACGTGGAAGGCGAGATGGACCTGAGCCTGACGGTTAAAGGGAAATGGGGCGAGGGCCGCCGTCCGGACGTACGGGGCGAGCTCGAGGTGAAGAAGGGCGCGTTAAAGCCGTTTGAGGGGGACGGGATATCGAGCGTTGCCGCCAAAGTGCGTTTCGAGGGCGAGAAGTACGTAATCGAGAATTTCCGCGGCCAGACGACGCGCGGGGGCTTCAAAGGGTACGGGACGATACGGCCCGACAGGAATTGGCCGTACCAACTCAAAATAGAGGGCGCGGTGCCCTTGGAGGTGGCGGCCGTCGTGCTCGCCGTGCCCGACGCCTATATGCTCGCCGGCCCGGCGCAGCTGAACGTCGACGTCGACGGGGAGGTGTCGTCGCCCGGGGGGACGTCGGTCGACGGGACCGTCGAGCTCCTCGGTTGCCGGGTACGGCTCAAACCTTTCGTACGCCCCTTCCAAAACCTGGCCGGTACGGCGTACTGCGACGGATATAAGGTAAACGTCGGCAAGTTGAAGGGGCAGCTCGCGGGGCACGGTTTCGAGATCGGCGGCAGCTGGCAAGGCTTCGAGACGCCGCGGCTGGACTTCGTCGCCGTCGCCGACGAACTTGACCTCGACGCGGCGTTGCCGGCCGAGGAGACGAAGCGCCGGCACGCCGAACGCGGCTCGTCGCCGCCGGGCCTACCGGGCAAGGATATTACGGCGAAAGGCCGGGTGCGGTTCAAGAAGTTCAAGCTCCTCTCGGTAACCGGTAAAAACCTGGAATCGGATTTCGAGTATAGCGGCGGCATACTGAGCGTCACCAAGCTCGACTTCGCGGCGTACGACGGGAAGGTCCGGGCGCAGCTGACGGTATACGTCGGCGGCCGGCCGCGGTATACGTGCTCCGCCGCCGTTCGCGACGCGCGGCTGGGCATTTTCCTGACGGAAAATAAATACTTGGAAAACGTCCTCACGGGCCGGTTCTCAGCCGACGTCACTTTCTCCGCCGAGGGAACGGCGTACGACGACGTAAAACGGTCGTTGGGAGGCAAGGGCTCGCTCGAGCTGGAGGGAGGCCGCGTCGCCGAACTGCCCCTGCTCGCCGAATTGGTGAAGTGGTCGCGTATAGACCTTTTCGAGCCGCTGCAGGTTTCGAAGTTATGGGTGATGTGCGACGGCCGCGACGGCGTGATTCGAACCGCCGACCTGAAGCTCGAGAACCCGGATATGGTTATCGAGGCCGCGGGCGAAGTTACGCTCGAGAAAAAGCTCGATTTTACCGTACGTACGACTTTTAATAAAAAAGCCGCGGAGCGCGTGGCCCGGGAGGGCAAAGCGCTCGCGCTCGTCCGGGACGAAGACGGCCGGGGCCACTTTAACTTTGTCGTAACGGGCGAGGCCGCCAAGCCGGCGTTCCGGCTCGACGCCGGGTCAATGTTGGGGGCGGCGGGGGAGGGGCCGCCGGGCGGCGAGGAGCAGTACGGGGCCCCGGGCGACCTGTTTTAAAAGGAGGTCGACGACCGTGAAGTTACTCGTAGTAACGTACGCCGACCCGTACGACCGCAGCGACGTCGTTTGGAACGCGTTGCGGGTCGCGACGTTCCAAAAAGAACTCGGCGACGAGGTGAACGTTTTTTTAATGTCGGACGCCGTAACGTTGGCGCACGAGGACATCCCTCAACCCGAGAATCCGGAATACGACGCCGACACCGAATTCGAAGTAGCGGCGTGCTCCGGCGTAACGTTCAAGACCTGCGGGACTTGTCTCAAGAACCGTGACCTTCCGGCGGACAAAGTGCACTCCCAGGCGCCGGCGGCGACGTTGAAGGACCTTGCCGATTGGCTCGCGTGGGCCGATAAAGTCTTGACCTTTTAGGGGAAGTAGAGCCGTATGACGGCGCCTATGATAAAGATGCGCAACGTTACCAAGGTCTACGAGAACGGCGTCGTCGCCCTCGACGACGTCACGGTAGACGTAGGTAAGGGCGAGTTGGCCTTCCTCACCGGCCCTTCGGGGGCCGGCAAGTCGACGTTTCTCAAGTTGATAACGGTGGAGGAAAAGGCTACCGAAGGGTTGGTGGAAGTAGCCGGCCACGACTTGGAAGCGCTCCGGAGGCGCGACATCCCGTACCTGCGCCGGCGCATCGGCGTCGTCTTCCAGGATTTCCGGCTCTTAAGCGAGCGGACGGTTCTGGAGAACGTAATGCTGCCGCTGACGATTCTGGGGTTAACGCCGGCGGAGCAGCGCCGCCGGGCTTTGCAAGTCCTTACCGTCGTCGGCCTGGCCCAACGCAAAGACGCGAGACCGCTCGAGCTTTCGGGGGGCGAGCAGCAGCGCGTCGCCATCGCCCGGGCCATAGCGCTCGACCCGGCCATATTGCTCGCCGACGAGCCGACCGGCAACCTCGACCCGGACATCACCTGGCACATAATGAAGCTCTTCCGCGCCATCAACGCCCGGGGCACCGCGGTCGTCATCGCGACCCACGACTATGACGTCGTCAGGAAAATGGACGCCCGAATAATAAAGATCCTCGATGGGAAATTACCCCCGGGGCCGCCGGCGTGAAAAACACCGGCTTTTTCCTGCGGGAGGCTTTCAAGAATATAGGCCGCGGCGGGACCCTCACGGCGGCGGCCGTACTGGCGATAACGTTCGCGGCGCTTATCGCCGGGATATTCGGGACGGTGTACTATAACCTCCGGATGATATACGAGGAGGTAAGGCAAGAGCTTTACGTCGACGTCTATATGAAATACGAGGTCGACGAGGAACGGGCCGCGGCGGTCGGCAAGCATTTGCGGAGGTTGCCGGGGGTAGCGCGCGCCGACTACATATCGCGCGAGAAGGCCGCGGAAGAATTCGTCGGCCTGTTCCCCGAGGACAGCGACCTCTTGAGCGCGTTAGGCGAGAACCCGCTGCCGGCGTCGTACCGCGTGTACCTGGCCGGCGAAGAGCGGGCGCCGGAAGAGGTCGCGAGGTTGGTCGAGGAAATAAAAGCGGTGGACGGCGTGGACGACGCCGTGTACGCCCAAGAGTGGCTCTCGAATTTGGAGCGGGCGGCGCGGGTCGTCGGCGTAGCGGGGGCCGCGGTGGCGGTCGTGCTCGGCGCGGCGGCGATATTGGTCGTTATTAGCACCATCGGCCTGGCGGTATACGCCCGCCGCGAGACTATAGCTATTATGAAGATGGTCGGCGCTACGGACGGTTTCGTGCGGGCGCCTTTCGTCGTGGAGGGTTTTTTAATCGGCGTCTTCGGCGGCCTGCTGGCGTTGGCCGCGTTGTACGGCGGCGTCCAGTTTCTGCAAACGTACGACGTGGCGGTTCGCTTTTTGCCGGAGACGTACGTCGGCGCGGGCTTGGGCGCGTTCGCCCTGGGCGGCGCGTTGGGCTCGAGCGTGGCGGTGCGACGCTTCTTGAAAGTTTAAATCCCCCCGAAATGACGGTGAGTTAAGACGGCGGCAACCTCGCAGCCGGATATACGTATATATCTATATTAAATTAATCCGAGGGGTAGTATGAAGCGAGTCGAGATTGTAGCCTATTTAATTTCGTCCGCCGTCGCGGCGGCCTACGGCGCCGAGGGCGACGAGTGGGTCATGCGCGCGCGCCGGGTGGATACGCCGCCCGTAATCGACGGTGTGCTGGAGGAGGTTTGGCTCGAGGCCGAACCGGCCGGCGGCTTCCGGCAATTCCGGCCCGCGCTGAACGACCCGGTCTTGAAAGACACCGAGGTATACATATTGTACGACGACGAGGCGTTGTACGTGGGATGGGTATGCTACGAGGACGACCCGACGCGTCTCGTGGCCTGCGCTACGGTGCGAGACATGTTTATGAACGACGACGATTGCGTCGACCTCATGCTCGACGCCAACAACGACCGCCAGTCGGCGTACGACTTCATGGTAAACTGGCGGGGCGTGCGGTACGACGGGAGCATTGCGAAAGACGGTTCGGTGGGCGGCTCGGCGTGGGACGGGTATTGGGAGGCGAAGACTTCCGTCGGCGACGACGCCTGGTACTGCGAGATAGCGATACCGTGGTCGACGCTGCGCTACGACCGGGACGCGGGTCACTTCGGCGTCCAGTTCTTACGCTTTAGGAAGCCGACGTTCGAGGAGACGTATTGGGCCAGCGACGGAAGCTTCCTCAACCGCGTTTCGACCTTCGGCCGGGTCGAGGGTTTAGAGAACCTACCCCGGCCGCGGCCGTTGAAGTTTACGCCGTACGTGACGGGGCGCGGCGAGGAAAAGAAAGATACGCCCGCCTACGGCTTAGAACCCACCGACGGGTGGGGGTTCAAACCGCGCTACGGCCTGGACTTCGAATATCGGGCCGGCGCCAAGGCCAGCGTTCTGGCTACGGTATTGCCCGATTACGCGTACATCGAGGCCGACCCGGCGCAGATAAACCTCGAGCCCTCCGAGATATGGCTGGAGGAGAAGCGGCCTTTTTTCACCGAGGGGTACGAGCTTTTCGATACTTACTCCGACCTCGTTTATACGCGGCGTCTCACGGAAATCGCGGCGGGCGCGAAGGTAACGGGACGGACGGGGCCCGTAAACTACGGCGTCCTGGACGCGGCGTTGACGGGGGACGACTTGCTTTACCCCCACAATAACTTCGGCGTGGCCCGGGCGACGTACGATACGCCGGGCGGTTCGTCGTTGGGCTTTATGGTCGTCGACCGGCACGAATTCGGCCGGGAGGCGGCGGGCGAGGAAGAGCCGGGTAACGACTTGCCGCGGTACAACGACGTCGTGATGGCGGACGGTAGGGTGGTATTGCCGGCGCGGTTGGGTTTCGGTTTTGAGGCGGCGAGGTCCCAAACCGCGGGCGACGGCGGCGACGACTACGCGGTCATCGGGAGCTTCGGGAGGTACGGCATAACGGAAAACCTGGAAGCGTGGGCCTCGACGATAGGGGAGGATTTCCGGGCGGACATGGGTTTCCTGCACCCGGAAGATTTGGGCAAGCGCGAGTTCGGGTGTTCCGGGTTGAGGGAGCTGCAGATCAACCGGGGCGGCGTGCGCGCGCTCAGGTTAAACGGGTATTACGAACACGAACGCAACGTAGCCGGCGAGACGGTGAACAATTTCGTATCGTCCACGGCGAGGTTGGCCTCCGAGAACGATTATTACGTAACGTTGAATTACCGAGGCGGGAGGGATTTGCGCTACGTCCCTTCCGGGTACCCCGTATTCCACAACGACGTCTTCGACTTGGCGGCGGGCCACAGCCCGGCGTCGTGGGGGAGTTTCCGCCTGGGCTACTGGCGCGGGATGTGGTACGGCTACTTCTACCATTACTACACGTTGCAAGGCACCCTAATACCCGTCCCCGTCGTCGTCGTTAACGGCGACGTGGAAGTGGGCGACCGGCGCCCGGCGGAGCGCTTCGTAGTCGGGAACGTGAAAGTTACGTACAATTTGACGGATAACATTTTCTGGCGGGTTATCGTACAGGGTAATTCGGACAACCGTATGAGCTCCGCGAGTACGCTTTGGGGTTGGGACTTCCTCCCGGGTAGCACGGCCTACCTCGCGTACGAGCAATGGCGGGATTCCACGGGCCATTTCTCGTTGGTCGAACAGGTGGTGTTCCTGAAGGTATCGTATATGATACCACTGTAGGGGATACCTTTCCGCAATAAGAAACGGCCCGGGCGGGCCGTTTTTTTTATTCGGTTTCGGCGGTAGGTTCGGTTCGAAGCGGCAGGAGGATGGTGAAGGTCGAGCCGACCCCCACTTCCGACGAGACGTCGATGCGGCCGCCGTGGGATTCGGCGGCCCTTTTCGCGATCGTTAGGCCGAGGCCCGTTCCGCCCACCGCGCGCGTGCTGGAGCCGTCCACTTGGTAGAACGTCGAGAAGATGGTCATGAGTTGGTCTTGGGGGATGCCGGGCCCGTCGTCGGCGACGGCGAGCGCCACGTCGCCGTCCCGGGCCCCGGTCGATACGCGCACGCGGCCTCCCGCCGAGTTGAACTGAATGGCGTTTTTTATCAGGTTCGCGAGCGCGCTTCGGACCAGGTTCGGGTCGGCGTACGTGCCGGGGATGCTTTTACCCGGGTCGAATTCCAGCGAAATGCCGTTCCGGTCCGCCATCGGTTGGTACTTTTGGGTCGTCTCGGCGGCGAGGTCGTTGATTTCTACGTACTCGAGGTTCAACTCCAACCGTCTCGATTCCAAGAGAGAGAAGTCGAGGATGCTGTCTACCAGCTCGCGCAGCCGGCGCGCCTCTTTGTCGATGATGCGTACGAATTGGGAGTAGGGAAAGGTGCCGGCTTTGTCGTCGGCGATTATGAGTTCGGCGCTCCCGATTATCGACGTGAGCGGCGTCCGCAGCTCGTGGCTCACGTTGGCGATGAAGTTCTCTTTGAGGAACGTCAGCTCTTTGGATTCCGTGACGTCTCGGAACGTCGCGACGTACCCGACCCTTTCGCCGGCCTGGTTGGCGACGGCGTTGACCAACACGCGGTAATAACCGGTCTTGCCGCCCCCGCCCGGCGGGGTTAACGCGAGTTCGAATTCCGCCACGTCCTTGTCCTGCAGCATGGCGCTTGCCTTTTCGAACGTCTCGTGGAGCGTAGGGGTTTCGATAATCGAGCGTACGTGGTGGTTGATGATGCTCTCCGCTTGCCGCCCCAGCATCTTCTCGGCCGCGGGGTTGACCTCGACGACGCGCAGGCCCATGTCGGTAACGACGATGGCGTCCGCGATGCTCGCGAAGATGGCGTCCAATTTGCGCCGGTGCTCTTCGGCGATCGATATCGACGACAATACGCGGTCGAAAAGGCGGGCGTTCTCGATCGAACCCGCGACCTGCCCGGCGAAGAGGGTAACGAGTTGTAGGTCGCGGTCGGTGAAGACCTCGCCCCCCAAACGCCCCAGCGTCATAACCCCGATGACTTCTTCGCGGGAAATCAACGGCACGCACAACAGCGATTCCCTTTCCTCGTACGGGGTGCCGGGGACTTCCAGCGAGCGGTGGTCCAGGCCGGCGTCGTTGACGTATTCGCCTACGCCGGTTAGCGCCACGTGGCCGGTAATGCCCTCTCCCAGTTTCAGCCGTATTTTCATTACCTCCTCGGGGTACGCGGTCAGACTGACTATGGGCTCGAGGACGCCGGCGTCCCGGTCCAGCAGGAACACGGTACACGCGTCCGTACCGATAAGGTCTTTAACTTTTTGGGCGATGTTATAGATGATTTCCTCGGTGTCGAGCGAAGAAGATAACGTTTTGGAGGTATCCAATAAAGTTACCAACTCTTTCATACGGCTGGCGTTTTGAGCGAAGAGTTGAGCGTTCTCGATAAAGACGGCCAGCTGGTCGCATATAGTTTTGAGCAGGTCGATATCCTCGGCGAGGAACGTCCTCTCTCTTCCGGAGAACAACGTCAGCCTGCCGAGCACTTCTCGCTTGGCGACCAGGGGGAGCGAGACGTACGACGCCGGCCCCTCGGCGTCGCGGGCCGGAAGGCCGAAGGGGTCGGCCTCCGCCGGACGCTCCCGCGTTATCGTATCCTCGGTCAATAAGGCCGCGGCGCGTTCGCCCCCGATGTCCGCGAGTCCCTCCCAACTTTTCGATTTTTCGTCGTCGACGCTCGCGGTCGCGGTTAAGACCAACGAACGGCGTTTCGCGTCGTATAAGTGGACGACGCCGGCGTCGAGTCCGGCGAAGGAACGTATTTTTTCGAGGGCGGCGTCCAGCAGTTCGTCGAACGGCGGCAGCCGGCTGGCGTCGGCGGCGATCGAGCTCAGGATGGCGAGGTAGTCGGTTTGTCTTTTAACGTTTTCAAGGTACAGCAAGTTTTCGACGCCGATGGCGGCTTGGAAGGCGATGCCCTCGAATAACGCGAGGTCCGATTCCGAAACGGCCGGGCGGGGCGTTTGCCAAATAGACAGTAGAAAACCCAAAACGCGATTTTTCTTTTTTAGGGCCGCGACGGCTAACGACCGGGCGGTTAGGCCCGGTAGCAAGTCGCCTTTTACCTTATCATCCGTCGGGCCGACGTCGGCCAGGAATACCGGTTTGTTTCTGGCCGCCGCCTCCTCGAATATGGGGTGGCCCCCCACGTTGATTTCGCCCGAGCTGAGGAGTTTTTCGCTTTCTTCGGACAGGCCGGCCGACGCTTTAAATTGTTTGGGTCCTTTCGCGTCGTCGAGGAGAATTAACGCCGACGCGTCGGCGTCCATAATGGTCCTCGTCTCCTCGACGAGGAACTCTAATGATTTCTCCAAGTCGGGCGTTTGGCTTACTATGTGGCCGATGTGGAGGAGGGTTTCGGCGTTGTGGGTAGCCTTTTGTTCGTCGGTGAGTAGCTTTACGTTCTGGATGGCGACCGCGAGTTGGTCCGCGAAGGTCCGCAGGAGGTCCAGGTCGTGTTTGGTCAGCGCGTCTTTGGCGTTTTCCTGGACGTCGAGAACGCCCACGACGCGGTCGCCGATTTTGATGGGGACGGCGATTTCGGAGCGGGTATCGCCGGGGATGGGGTCGGGTGCGTAGCGCGGGTCGTTGGTCGCGTCGTTGGAGAACGCCACTTCACCCTTCTCCGCGGCCCAGCCGATAAAGCCCTCGCCGAGTTTGATGCGCGGCGGCCTTTCGAGCGCTTTCTCGTACGCCCCCTCGACGACGCTGCCGATAATGGTCTGAACGTCATCCGGGTCTACCAGGAAGGCCGCCACGTTGAAATATTTAAAGTGTCTCCTTATGGCCGCCGACGCCTTCCGCAACAGGGCCGGTACGTCGTGCGCCGCGAGTATTTCTTTACCGAGGTCTCCGATGAGCGCTATCTCGCTCGCCCGCTGCCGTTCCTCGCGCAGCAAGCCGGCGTTTTCGATTATCACGCCGACCTGGTCGGCCAGCGTCGCTAATACCAGCGTATCGCTTTCCTCGAAAGCGCCGGTGCGCCTGCTTTGGATATCTATCACGGCCGCTACCGCCGCCCCGCCGCGACCGATTACCGGTACGCACAGCTCGGACTTGGTTTCCGTCAACGACGGGTTGGCCGCGAGGAATCGGTCGTCTTTTGTTACGTCGTTGACCAGTATTGTGCGTTTCGCTTCGACCGCGGCGCCGACGAGGCCGTCGCTGCGACGCTGACGGTAACCTACCGGAAGGTAGTTGGCGTAACCCCCTACTATGGTCTCGAGGAACAGCTCGTCTTCGCGCGCGTCGACCGAGAATATGGCGACGTTGTAGTAATTGAATTTGTCCTTTATGGCGGCCGCTATTTCTTTATATAACTCGCGCGTGGATGCGCTGAGGAGGGCTTTTTTGCCGATCTCATTTATGAGACTTAGTTGGAGCGCGCGCTTCCGCTCGCCCTCCAAGCGGCGGGCGTTTTCGACGGCGGACGCCGCGCAAGCCGCGAGCGCTTCTACGAAGGTTACGTCCTCTTTTTCGAAGGCGCCCCGTACGTCGCTCCCCAGCGTGATAACGCCGAAGGCGGTTTCGCCGACGGCTATGGGGACGGCGAGGGAGGAACCAACGCTCGTTTCGGCGGTCATCAGGCCGCCGGCCGCGGCGGAGACGTCGACGACGTAGGCCGTTTCGTTATCCTGCAGGGCCTGGTAGGCCAGGCTCTCTCGGAAAGTCTCGGTTATGAGTTGCGCCTCTTCCGGCGTGTAGCCGACGGTGGCCAGTTGCTTTACGGCGTCGCTCTTCTCGTCGTAAAAGTATACGGCGCCTTTGTCGAACGGGATGCCCTTTCTTGTTTCTTGCAGGAGCCGTTCCAACGGCGTCTGCAGGTCTTGGGCCGAGGATAGGGCGGGAGCGGATTCTATGACGAGGCGGAGTTGTTTGTTCTCCCATTTCAGGCGGTCGAGTTCGGCGGACAAATTCTCGCGCCCGCTAATCGCGGTTAGCGTCGCCGCGATTTCGTCGGCGAAGGACCGACTTTCGGCTTCGTCTTCCGGCGAAAAGGCGCCGGCTTCGGCTCCTTTTACCAAGACGGTTACGCCGGTTACGCCGTCCGCCGATTTTAACGGTACGGCCAATACCGAGCCGCCGGCGTAACCCTTGACGAGGGGAAGCCCCGCGAGGTCGTCCGCGGACGCCGACGGCAGGTTCAAGACGCGCCCCGAGCGCAGCGCTCGAGTGGCGACGTTTTCGTCTGCGACCGGCGAAGAGAGTTGACGGTATTTCCCGGAAGGCCCGGTTGAGAGCGCGATTTCGAGTTGGTCGGTGCCCTCGCGCGAGACGATGGCGCACGCTTCGGCGCCGAAGTATTCGGCCAGGCCGCTCGTCGCGAGCGGCAGCAATTCGGCCCGCGACGTCGTACCGTGAACCCGCATTTTTAAAGCGCGGGCGTCTTTTCGGCGTCTCGCGTCGGCGGGTTCGTTATTCCGGGAGGGTGAAGCCATAACTCTAAGTACCTACCTAATTTAATTTTAACCTCGCGTAGATAAATATCAAGGTTAATTTTAGGTGACGCGGCGTTAATCTCGCGCGGCGGCGGCCTTATCCGGAGTCGGGCCTACGCTTCAGCCGGCCGTCGGTTTTTTAACCTACCGCTAAGACGTCGTCGGATGGGCGGCGGAGTTAGGCGCTTTTTGAAAAACCTTGATTTCTATTGCTGAAAACTATACCATATGGCAACGTTCATTTATAGTTCACGAGTTTAAAATCGGAGGAGTGTCGCGATGGCTCATCACTTTAAAAATTATATCGCCGGCGAATGGGTACCGGCGAAATCCGGTAAAACGGTCGAGAATCGTAACCCGGCCGACCAGGACGACCTGGTCGGCGTGTTTCCCGACTCGGCGGCGGGGGATTTGGACGAAGCGGTGGCGGCCGCCCGCGACGCGTACGGCCGGTGGCGGAAGGTCCCGGCGCCGGCCCGGGCGTTAAAGATACAGCGGGCGGGCGAACTTATGCGCGAGCGTAAGGAGGAGATATCCCGCCAGATGACCCGCGAAATGGGCAAGGTCGTCGCGGAGACGCGCGGCGATACGCAGGAGGGCATAGACACCGCGTTCTATATGGCGGGCGAGGGTAGGCGGCTCTTCGGTATAACGACGCCGGTCGAGCTGCCGAGCAAGTTCGGTATGGCGGTTCGGCGGCCTATCGGCGTCGCGGGCCTCATTACGCCGTGGAACTTCCCGATGGCCATTCCTACCTGGAAAGTGTTTCCGGCTCTTATCGCCGGCGATACGGTCGTCCTTAAGCCCGCCACCTATACGCCGGCGACGGTGTGCGAATTGGGTTTAATCTTGGAAGAAGCCGGCGTTCCGTCGGGCGTATTCAATATCGTGTGCGGCTCCGGGTCGACGGTGGGCGAGGCGATACTGGGCCATCCGGACGTCGACGTAATATCGTTCACCGGCTCGAGCGCCGTAGGCCGGCGCATCAACGAGGTGGGCGGAAAAAGCCTCAAGCGAGTGTCGCTCGAGCTCGGCGGCAAGAACGCGCAAATCGTCCTCGCCGACGCGGACCTGGAGCTGGCTCTCGAGGGCGTATTGTGGGGCGCCTACGGTACCGCGGGACAGCGGTGCACCGCCACCAGCCGCCTGATACTCGAGAAAAAAATACACGATAAGTTCGTGAAGATGCTCGTCGACGCCGCGGCGGCGTTGAAGCTCGGCAACGGCCTGGACGAATCGGTCCAGGTGGGCCCGCTGGTAAGCGCCGCGCAGCGCGAGACGGTCCATTCGTACGTCGAGGTGGGGAAGGAGGAAGGAGCGGAGCTCGCGTTGGGCGGTGAATTCTACGAGGAGGGCGAGTGTAAGAAGGGCTTCTTCTACAAGCCCACCGTCTTCCTGGGGGTAAAGCCGACGATGCGGATCGCCCGCGAGGAGATATTCGGGCCCGTGCTGTCGGTTCTCAAGGTCGGCGACGCCGACGAGGCTATCCGCGTGCTGAACGATTCCTCGTACGGCCTCTCGAGCTCGATATACACCCGCGACGTTAACCTGGCCTTCAAGGCCGTCGAAGACATCGAGGCCGGCATCACGTACGTCAACGGCCCCACCATCGGCGCGGAAGTCCACTTGCCCTTCGGCGGCGTCAAGGATACCGGCAACGGCCACCGCGAGGGGTCCTTTACGGTGTTCGATATCTTCACGGAGTGGAAATCCGTATACTTCGACTATTCCGGAAAGCTGCAGCGGGCGCAGATAGACGTCGGGGAATAAGTAGGAAGGGCCGCGAACCGTGGCGTTACGCGCGGGGCGGCCGCAACCGCCCCGTTTAGCTTAGAAGTTGGTGCGGCGATGGACGTCTTCATATTTATGACCGACATAATCGGCAAGGCGCTGCGCGCGTCCGACGGGCGGCGGCTCGGTGAAGTCGTCGATTGCGCGGCGGACGGCCGCGAGCAATATCCCCGCGTCGGCTACTTCGTATGCCGGCAACGGCGGCCGCGCGGCAAGGTCAGGGTCCCGTGGGAAGCGATAGGCCGTATGGAACGCGACGGCGTATTCCTCCGCGAGGGCGAGCCGGCCTTGTTCGAACGGTTCGAGCGGCGCCTGGGCGAGGTGCTGCTGGTGGCGGACTTGTGGGACAAGCAGGTCGTAGACATGAACGGCGCCAAAGTGGAACGCGTTAACGATATCCACTTGTTGAATACGAACCGCGATTTACGCGTAATCCACGCCGACGTCGGCGTGCGGGGGATACTGCGGCGGCTGAACGTACTGCGGCCCTTCGACGCCGTTACGACGTGGTTGTTCGATTACACCGTCAAAGAGCGGTTCGTCAATTGGCGCTACGTCCAGCCCCTCGGCGAGCAGCTGGTAGGGAGCCCTTTGCAGCTCAACGTCGCCGGCCAGCGGCTGAGCCGGCTGCACCCCGCCGACCTGGCCGACATCATCGAGGAGCTGCCGCAACCCGAGCGCGCGGCCGTCTTCGCCGCCTTCGACGACGAGAAAGCGGCCGAGATATTGGAGGAGGTCGACGAGCCCGAGTTGGCGGTCGACCTGCTCGAGACGGTGGGCGAGGAACGCGCGGGCGACATCATCGAGGAGATGGACCCCGACGAGGCGGCGGACGTGCTGGCCGAGCTGGACGAAACGCAGGCCCAGAAGCTCATCGGCGCGATGGAGGACGCGGAGCTCGCCGACGACCTGCGCGAGCTGCTGGACCACGAGGAGGGGACCGCCGGTTCCATAATGACGACGGAGTACGTGGCCGTGAAACCGGACGAAACGGTGGCGGCCGCGTTCAAACGGATTAAGGCGTCGGAGGACGTCGAGGCGTACAGTTACGTGTACGTGGTTAACGACGACGACGTTTTGGTGGGCGTCTTCTCGTTGCGCGACGCGCTGTCGGCGAAGCGCACGACCCCCGCGGCCGAGCTCGCGAGCGAACGGGTGGTCGCGGCGAAATTAGATGACCGGCCCGAGCGCGTCTTCGAGCTTTTCGGGAAGTACGGCTTCGCGACGCTGCCGGTGGTAGACGACGACGGCAAGCTCAAGGGCGTCGTAACGCTGTACGACGCCGTGGCGGCGATGTATCCGGATTTCGAGAAGGAGTAGGTTGGCTCTTAACTTCAAACCGCGCACCTGGCTTACGCCGCGCGTTAAGGGCTTCGCGCTCTTTCTGGCGCTGCTCGGCCCGGGCATCATCACGTCGAACGTGGATAACGACGCCGGCGGCATCGCGACGTATTCCATCTGCGGCGCGCGTTTCGGCTACGCCATGTTGTGGGCGTTCATCCCCATTACGGTTTTCCTTATAGTCGTCCAGGAGATGGGCCTCAGGATGGGCGTCGTAACGGGCAAGGGTTTGTCGGACCTCATCCGCGAGCGCTTCGGCGTACGCGTCACTTTTTATTTGATGTTTGCGATGTTGGTCGTCAACCTCGGCAACACCGTCGCGGAGTTCGCGGGGGTCGCGGCCAGCCTGGGGATAGTCGGCGTCAGCAAGTACGTCTCGGTGCCGGTGGCGGCGGCCGCGTTGTGGCTGCTCGTCGTCAAGTGGGATTATAAACGCGTCGAGAAGGTCTTCCTGGTAGCGTGCCTGGTGTACGTCTCGTACGTCGTGGCCGGGTTCATCGCCAGGCCGGCGTGGCGCGAGGTAGCGGCGAGCGTCGCGGCCCCCGAGATATCCTGGGACGGGGCGTACCTGGCGATGCTGGTCGGCCTGGTGGGGACGACGGTCGCGCCGTGGATGCAGTTCTACCTCCAGGCGGCGGTCGTCGAAAAGGGCGTAAAGATCTCGGAATACCGCCTTTCAAGATGGGACGTCGTCATCGGCTCGGTGGTAGTGAGCGTGGTCGCGTTCTTTATCGTCGTCGTATGCGGCGCGACGTTGTTCCCGCAGGGTATCGTGATAAGCGACGCCGTCGACGCGGCGTTGGCGCTCAAACCGCTCGCCGGGCGATACGCGTCGGTCTTGTTCGGCTTCGGCCTTTTGAACGCGTCGCTCTTCGCGGCGTCCATCCTGCCGCTCGCGACGGCGTTCTTCATATCGGAGGCGTTCGGCTGGGAGGCGGGCGTCGACAAGAAGTTCGCGGAGGCGCCCGGGTTCTACGCGCTCTACACCGCCATCTTGGCGGTGGGGGCCTTGGCGGTGCTATGGCCCGGCGCGCCGCTCTTCAAGATAATGTACTGGTCGCAGGTCGTGAACGGCGTCGCCCTCCCGGCGGTAATCTTCTTCATGCTCGTGTTGGTAAACGACCGGCGCTTGATGGGGGAGTACGTGAACAAGCCGTTACAAAATATCATTTCGGGCGTTACGGCCGTGGTCTTAACGGCGTTATCCATCGCCATGGTAGTAATCTCGGTTTTCTAAGCCGTGGCGACCCGGCCCCAAAACCTCCCTAAAAACTTGGCATCGAATTTTCGGGCCGACCCGGCGCGTTGGCTCTTGAAGGCGCGGTCGCCGCTCGTCAGGTACCGCGCCGCGGTGGACCTCCTGAAGTGGCCGGCCGATTGCGTCGAGGCGGCGGCCTTGTGGGAACGGCGGTACGAGGACCCGAACCTGGCCGCCGTAGCGGATGCGCAGGCCCCGGACGGCCTGTGGTACGCGCCGGGGCCCTTTTTTCAACGGCGCCCTAGTTTGTACGTACCGAAGTACCTGGGCGCTGTTTGGCAGCTGTCGGTCCTCGCGGACTTGGGTATCGGTTTGAACGAGCCGGTAGCGGCGCGGGCGGCGGAGGCCGTACTCGCGCGGCGGACGGCGGACGGTTTCTTCGAGCTGGGCCCGGGCGGCCCGTTCGTCGCGGGTAATGCGCTGGCCGTAAGCTCGCTCGCGGCGTGGGGCGTCGACGACGCGGCGTTGGCGCCTGTGCGGGCGTGGCTGCGAGGACGCCAACGTCACGACGGCGGCTGGGCCGACGAATTCGAGGTGGACGGGGACGCGGCGCCGAGCACGGCGGGTACGACGGCCGAGGTCCTTCGCGCGCTGGCCGGCGGCGCCGGCCGCGACGACAGGACCCTCGCGACGGGGAGAGGGTGCCTTCTCGGGAACCTATTTACGGACTACAACGGCCGCTTCCCGCGCTCGAGCCGGCCTTGGCGGCGGCTGAGCTGGCCGCAATATCGGTACGACGCGCTTACGGTGGCGTCGGGGTTGGCGGCGGCGGGGGCGTCCCGGCTCGAGGTCGCGCCCCTCGCCCGGGCCGTCCGCGAGCTGCAGACGCGACGCGGCTTCTGGCGGCAGCAGGTACCGTTCGGCGAGCCGTGCTGGCTTAAGCCGGTCCGCGCGGGCCGCGCGTCGCGGTGGGTCACGTACCGCGCGACGAAGCTGCTGTTGTGGTATTACGACCCCGACGGTTCGGAAAGTGATTGCGATGTCGGCCGTTATCAATTATAATCGCTTCAAACGAGCGGAGTCCGTTTAATGATAGCGGCAATCGTAAAATTAATGAGGCCCCGGCAGTGGACGAAGAACCTTATCGTCTTCGTAGCGGTGGTTTTTTCGGGCCGCGCGTTGATATTGGCGGACGCGTTTCACGCCGTACTGGGGTTCGTTTTATTCTGTTTTCTCTCGAGCAGCGTTTATATTCTAAACGACGTCTTAGACGCGCGGTACGACCGACGGCACCCGGAGAAGAGAAACCGGCCCATAGCTTCGGGCCGGGTTTCTCCGCTCGCCGGCGTCTTATTGTTCGCGGCCTTTGCCGCGGCGTCGCTCGCGCCTTCGTTCTGGTGGTTGGGCTGGAAGTTCGGCCTATGCGCGGTGACGTACTTCGTCATCAACCTCTCGTACTCGTTCGGCGTAAAGAGGGTCGTGATCGTCGATTCCTTGGCCATAGCGTTGGGTTTCGTGTTGCGAGCCATCGCCGGCATCTACGCCATAGTTTCCGAGCCGGGCCAACTATCGGAGTGGCTGCTTATATGCACCTTCTTCCTGGCGCTGTTTTTGGCGTTCTCGAAGCGGCGCGGCGAAATTACGGACCTCTCGGAGAACGCGGCGGACTACCGCCCGATACTGGCCTCCTATTCCCCCAAGTTAATCGACGAAATGATAGGCGTCACGACGGCGTCGTCGGTGATGTCCTATTCCCTCTACACCATTTGGCCGGGTACGGTCGCGCGTTTGGGCACCAATAAAATGATATACACCATCCCGTTCGTGGTCTACGGGATATTCCGTTACCTCTACCTCATGTACAAGAAGGGTAAGGGCGCGCGACCCTCCGCGATTCTAATCACCGACCGGCCGCTGCAGGTGAACATCTTGCTGTACGTGGCGGTCGTCTTCATCATTTTATACGTCGTAAAATGACCCAGGCCGGCCGCCGGGCGTGAAGATTACCAAAAGAACGCGCATCTTATTGGGACTAGGCGTCAGCCTGGCCTCGGCGATTTTCCTGGCGGTGGTCATCGACTGGCGCGAGTTCGCGGCGACCCTCGCGCGGTTCAACTATTTATATTTAATTCCCGCTACCTGTTGCGTCGTGGCTTCCTATTACTGCCGGGCGCTGCAGTGGCGGTACGTTCTGGGCGGCATCCGGCGGCTGCCGGCCTATCCCCTTTTCCGCATCACGATGCTGGGGTTTTTGGCCAATACGCTGCTGCCGGCGAGGTTGGGCGAAGTCGTGCGGGCGTACATCCTGGCCCGTAAGCAGCGGTTGTCGAAAGGGACCGCCTTCGGCTCCGTCATCGTTACGCGCCTGTTGGACGGCGCCATCCTGTTCCTAATATTGGGCGGCTTCGCGATATTGATACCGGCTAAAATCGCGGGCTTCAAGGCCGGCGGTACTACCGGCTTCATAATTTACGCCGCCATCGTGAGCTTCTTCGTGTTATTCTATTTCAACCGGGACGCGGCGACTTCCATCATCAAGTTTATTTTCGCGCCGTTCTCGAAAAGGCTCGCCATTAAGATCGTCCGCTCGTTGGATAAGTTCACCCACGGCTTCAGCTGCTTCCGGAGCCCGGCGGATTTGGGGAAAGCGTTCCTCTACTCGGGTGCGATCTGGTTGCTCGTGGCGTTGTCGTACTATTTCGTGAACCTCGGGTTTAAGTTTACGTCGACGTTGCCGCTCTACGCGCCGCTCCTACTCGTCGCTATCGTCAGCCTCGCGATATCCATACCGTCGTCGCCGGGCTTCATCGGAACGATGGAGCTGGGCGTATTGGCCGCGCTCCACATTATCGAGCCGGCCCTCACGCGTAACGAGGGGTTGTCGTATGCCATCGTCGTCCACCTCGTCCAGGTCCTGCCCGCGGTTGGGATCGGCCTAGTCTACCTTTGGACGGAACACCTGACCATCGCCGAGTTAGCGAAGGCGGAGGAAATCCAAACGGAGGCCGCATATGCCGAAAAGGGAGGAGGCTATGAATGATACCTTTATCGAACGCCGCCGGTACCCCCGCGCCGCGGTCGACTATAAGGGCGTTTTAGAGACGACCTCCGGGGACAAGGTCTACCTCCGAACCCGGAATATATCCGGCTCCGGTATCTATTTCTATACCGAGAAGAAGCTCACCGAGTTCACGGAGGTATCGCTCATGGTGTCATTACCGCCCGTAGGAAAGGCGGGGGAGCTATCCTTCCGGTGCGCCGGCGTCATCGTCCGCGTCGAAGAGAAGGCGGATAAGCCGGATTGGTCGTTCGCCGCGGCGGTACATTTCACCAGGGTAGACGAGGCCTGCCGTGCGGCTATATGCGCGTACGTCGACGCGGTGTCGGCGGAGCGAAAAAGAGAAGGCCGGTAGCGGAGTTTCGAAGTGAAGGCCGCGGCTAGATACGGCATATCGGCCGCGCTGTGTGCGGCGTTGGCGGTTTCGGCTTGCAGCTTCTCCAGGCGCTATCCGCGCAGTTACGGCCGACCCGCCGCCTATCGCGAAGTAGGCGAGGCTTCGTATTACGGCCGCGAGGCCCACGGGAAGGCCACCGCCTCCGGCGAGAAGTTCAATATGAACGCCTACACGGCGGCCCACAAGACGCTGCCGTTCGGGACCAACGTCCGCGTTACCAATTTAGCCAATAAGAAGAGCGTCGTCGTGCGCGTCAACGACCGCGGGCCCTTCGTCGCCGGCCGCATAATCGATTTGTCGTACGCCGCCGCCAAAAAAATTAAAATGCTCGGCGCCGGCGTCGCCGACGTCGAGCTCGTCGTCGTAAAATAACCCTAGGGCGTTCGGGCCAACGCCGTCGCCAACTCCCCCAGTTTGTAGAGGGAGGCGACGGCGATTCTTTCGTCGACGGTGTGCGGTTTTTCCATGCCGCAGCCCAGTACGATGGCCGCGATGGCGCGTTCGTTGAAGACGTTGGCGTCCGAGCCGCCGCCCCCGGCGACGAACTTGGGCTCCAGCCCTACGGCTCGAGCGGCGCGCGAGAATAGCGCTACCGGCGTAGCGTCTTCCGCTAAGCGGTACGAAACGTACGCCTTCTCCCACGTTATATCGACTTCGCCGCCGAATTCGGCGGCGGCTTTTTTCGCGACGTCGGTTACGTTCTCGAGCTGAGCCGCGAGCTTGGAGGCGTCGTGGGAACGGACCTCGCCTTCGATCCGGGCGGTATCGGAGACGATATTCGTCGCCCGGCCGCCGGAGATAAGGCCAATATTGGCGGTCGTTTCGTGGTCGATGCGGCCGAGCTTCATCGCGGCTACGGCCGAGGCGGCCATTTGGATGGCGTTGATGCCTTTTTCGGGCTCGATGCCGGCGTGGGCCGCGCGGCCGCGGAAGGTCGCCTTGACCGTTTCGGAGCCGGGCGCGGCGTTGACGGCGTACCCGGGCGGTTCCGACGCGTCGAGGACGAAGGCCGTCTTGCTTGTTATGGGGCCGTAGTCGGCGTGCTTCGCCCCCAGGAGGCCGACCTCTTCGGCGACGGTGAATAATATCTCGAGCGACCGGCGCTCTTTTAGGCCGCCGGCGATTTCGGCCAGCTCCAGCAGTACCGCGACCGCGGCGCGGTCGTCGGCGCCGAGGATGGTGTCGCGCTTGCTGTAGACGTAACCGTTCTTAACCCGCGGTTTGACGCCGGCGCACGGTTCGACCGTGTCCATATGTGCCGTCAGTAGGACGGGTTCGCCCCGGCCGTTTATTTTTAGCAGGATGTTGCCGGCGTCGCCCCCTACGACGTCGCCGGCGCCGTCTTCGGCGAGGGGCCATAAGCCGTCGAGCCGATTTAGAATATAATCGGCTACGTCGCGTTCCCTTTTGCTCGGGCCGTACAAGGCGGCGAGTTCTTTAAAGGTCCGGAGCAGTTTGCGTCGGCTTATCGTAGCGGCCATAGACCCTCAGTTTTCGCTCCAAGCGGCCAGCGCCGCGGGGCCGCTGAAACCCGGTATGGTATTTACGGCTTTCCCGTCGCGGTCGTATATCTTGACGTTGCCGCCGCCCATTTCGGCGACGTATACACGGTCGGTCTTCTCGTTGACGAAGACGTCCTCGGGGTGGGCGAGGCCGGACACGACGAAGGTCGCGACGGCGGCGTAATTTTTATGCGTACCGGTTACGCCCCGCGGTAACGCTACCAGTAAGCCTTTTGCGGTATCCACGACGTACACCGCCTTCGCCGTCTCGTCTACCGCGAGAGCGACCGGCGCGTCGAAACCCTCCACCGACGCGAGCTCGGCGGCGTCGACCGATAGCCTGACGACGCGCCCCTCCGCGCGGCTGCAAGCCCAGCCCTTGCCGTCCGCGTCGGCCGCCACCGCCCACGGGTTTTCCATACCCGTGAAGCGGCCTACCTCCACGGCCCGGACCGAGATGTCGCCCGTCGCCGTCGCCGCCACTTTCACGACGGCGTCGTTACCTTCGTCCGCTACCCACACGTCGCCGGCGGCGGGGTCGGCCGAGATGCCGCGCGGGTACTTAAAAGCGGAAACCTTGGCCAGCACGTTGCCGTCCGCGTCGAGGCGTATTACGCGGTTGTTGCCGCGGTCCGAGATCCAACATTCGCCGGACGATTGCGATACCGAGAGGTCCGCGGCGTTGAGAACGAGGGCTCCCACCTCCGGGTCGGGCGAAGCGTAGAGCGGGTTGCCGTCGGCGTCGAACTTACGTATTCGGTTGGTATAGAAGTCGCAGATCCACGCCGCGCCGTCCTCGGCGTATATGTCTATGGCGTTGGGCTTGCTGAATACAACCGGGCCGCCGACGAATTTGAGGAGGTTTCCCGTATCGTCGTATATAACGACCTCCGAATCGGGTTGGTCGGCGACCCAGAGCCTCGTACCGGCGATTGGGGCGCCGTTGCCTTCCGTGTCGGGGCCGCAGCCGGCCGGCACGCCCGCTAACGTCAAGACGGCGCCGTAAAGTATCCATTTTTTCGAAAGCATTTTTTATCCTTCCACGCGCGCGGATGAACCGCGGCCTTTAACGGCGAGTCTTAGTTTATGGCACGAGCCGAGGTAACGATAATATATGTCGCCGTTTTTCACAATACGCCTTTCGCCGCGCGCGGTTTCGCGCGTGTTTTAATAGAGGCGAATACGAAAGCCGCGGCCACCTCCAGCACGGCGAGGGAAGCGACGGCGAGGCGGTACTTTCCCACGGGCCACGCCGCGCCGACGTATATTATGGTTCCCCACAGCAGCGGCCCTATTATCGCGGCGACCCGGCTGGAGAGCGAGTAAAGGCCGAAGAATTCGCCCTGCTCGCTTTCGCCGACCAGGCCGGCTAGAAAAGGCCTCGCCGCGGTCCAGGTGAAACCCAGGCCGACGCCCACCAACGAGCCTCCCACCCAGAACAATATCGGACGATTCGCCGCCGCGATCAGAATGAACGTCGCCGCCCAACCCACGGCGGTGGCGATGGTCGTCTTGCGCGGGCCCCACCGGTCCGTTACGAAGCCCGCGGCCGCCGCGCCCACTACCGCGAACGTCGTCGCGACTATAAATAGGGGTATCTTGGCGGCGTCGGGCATGCCGAAGACGACGTTGGCGTACACCGCCATGAAGACTATCGCCGTCGCGACCGGGTCCTGTAGGAGTACGTTCCCGATGAGGAACCTAAATACGTCGGGCCGTTCGCGCGCCCGCTTGAGCGTGCCGACGACTTTACGGAGCCCCCACCACGCGGACCGGCGTTCCGCGCCCGCCGCGGCCTCTTTTACCAACAGGAAAGTCGGTATAGAAAAAATCAGGAATAATAGACCCGTCGGCACGAAGGCCGACGGCCGGCCTTCCGCGAACCCCGGGACCCACCCTTTGACGAACGGCCACACGAGTAATAGGCCGGCGATGGCGCCGACGTACCCCAGCGCCGTCCCCAGGCCGGAGACGCGGCCCGTTTGCCCGGGCGGCGCCGCGCCGCGAAGGAGCGCGTTGTAGAACGTCTGGCCGCCGATGTAGAAGTAGTTGGCCAGGGCGAACGCGGCGAGCGCCAATACCCCTTTCCAATAGACGGGGCGTATGAGCGCCGCGACGTTGCCGACGGTTATGGTGAAGGCGACGCAGGCGCCGGTATAGACGAGCAGGCAGCGCAGGCGATTTTTACGCGCGTCGGCGAGCGCGCCCAGCGCCGGCATCGTCAAGGCCACCGCTACCATCGACGCGGCGTAAGCTATGCTGTACGATATGTCCTCGAACCCCAGGTCTACGATTATCCACTGGGCGAAGTACATCGTGATGACGTTCATCGAGAAGATCGTGTTGGCGAAGTCGTACGTCGCCCACGCCCACGCCCGCCCGGGGAGGGAGAGGTACGGCGCGTCGGCTATGCGCCGCCGAAACATTTTTAGGGGTTAAAACGAGGCGGGTTGTCGCGACATACGACTTTTCCGTCCGCGACCGTGGCCCAGGCGCGCGTAGGCCCCCAGTCGTAGAACAGCTCGTTGACGTCGGCCGCGTCGAAGACGGCGACGTCCGCGGCCTTGCCCGGCTCGAGGGAACCGAGCCGGTCCGCGCGCGCCAGCGAATAGGCGGCGTTTACGGTTACGGCGTGGAGTATCTCGGCGGGCGTCATCTTCAAATAAGTCGCCGCCGGCGTGAGTACGGTTCGCAAGGACGCGGCGTGGCACGAGCCCGGGTTGTGGTCGCTCCCCACGGCGACCAGGGCGCCGGCGTCGACCAGCTTCCGCGCCGGCGCGAAGCGGCTCGAGCCCAGGAAGACGGTCGTCCCGGGAAGCAGGACCGCCGCCGTGTCGGAGCCGGCCAGCGCTTCTATCCCGGCCGCCGTCACGACCGCCAGGTGCTCGACGGACGCCGCGCCCATCTCGACCGCCAACTCCGTACCGCCCAGCGGCTCGAATTCGTCGGCGTGGAGGCGGAGCTTCAGGCCGGCGTCGCGGGCCGCGGCGAGGACCGCGCGCGTCTCGTCGACGTTGAAGGCGCCGCGGTCGCAGAAGACGTCGGCGTATTCGGCCAGGCCCTCCGCGGTTACGGCCGGGAGCATTTCGTCGGTCACCAGCGCGACGAAGTCGCCCCGGCGGTCGGCGTACTCGGGCGGAATCGCGTGCGCGCCCAGGAACGTGGGGATGATTTTAAGGGGTGTTTCTTTGGCGAGACGGGCCGCGGCGCGCAGCATTTTGAGTTCGTCTTCGGTCGTCAGGCCGTAGCCGGTCTTCACTTCCGCCGCCGTGGTCCCGTGACTTAAGAATACTTCGGCGCGGCGCCGGCTCGAGGCGACGAGCTCGTCTTCGCTCGCGGCGCGCGTGTCCCGGACGGTGGCGTGGATGCCGCCGCCGGCCTCGAATATCTCCAGGTAAGAAGCGCCGCGCAGGCGGCGTTCGTACTCGTCGGCGCGCGAGCCGCCGTAGACCAGGTGGGTGTGGCAGTCTACCAGGCCGGGCGTAACGAGGCGGCCGCCGCAGTCGAGCCCTTCGGCGTCGGAGGCCGCGAGCTTCTCGACGTCGGGCCGCCGTCCGACCGCGACTATGACGCCGTTCCGGGCGAGCAGCGCGTCGCCCGCGGCTACCGTTTTTTCGGCCAGCGCGGCGCCCCGCCTCGGCCCGCCCGCCGCGGTGAATATCTGGCCGGCGTTGTATAGCAACAGCTCGCCCATCTTCAGAAGCGGGGTGTGCCTTCCTCCAGTACGGCCTCGCCGCGGTCGGTTACGAGGGTCGGCGAAAGGATTACGCCGTCGACGTGCACGGCCACGTCGTTGGCCCCGCCGAAGCCGACGTTGTTCCCGAGCGCCAGGTGGACGGTGCCGGCGATCTTCTCGTCCTCCAAAACGACGCCGGTGAGTCGGGCCGTAGGGTGGGTGCCGATGCCTATCTCGGCCAGCACCCTCCCGCCCTCGCCGAAGGGCTCGAGCAAGGCGCGTAGCGCGTCGGCCTTCTCGCCGTCTTCGATGGCCGTCGCGACGCCGTCCTCGAAGGTGACCGTAATCGGTTCCCCCAGAAGGCCCAGGCCGGCGAACGAGCCGTCGAATACCGCCGTCCCCGCGCTGCCTTCCAGGACCGGCCCCGCGCACACCTCGCCCGCGGGCAAGTTGCCGAAATCGCCCGGCTCGCGGTACGTGCCGGTGTCGGCGAAGTATTCGAGGTCCGTGACGTTAATCGTAATGTCGGTTCCGGCGGGCGACGTAAGGCGGAAATATTTTACGCCCGCGAGCGACTCGGCCAGCTTTCGGCTCCGGGCGGCGACGTCGCGGTAGTCGACGGCCATCGTGCGGACCATTATATCCTCGGTTATACCGGGCATCGACGCGCAGCGGGCGCCCGCCTTGCTGGCGGCCTTGCGCGCGCGCGTATGCGACAACGAGGCGTTCGTCGCCAACAACAGGACCGCGCTCTCGAGCATAAGGGCCGCTACGGGCTCCGGCGGCTCCTCGCCGCTGACGCGCCGCGGCGCCATTACCGCCAGTACCGGGTCCGCCCCCAGCTCGCCCGCCTCGCGCGCCAGCGCTTCGCCCACGGCGCGGACGACGTCGTCGGTCACTACCGTTACGACCTCGCCGGCGCGCACGCCCATGCAGTCGGACAGCGTACGCCGCGCGGCTTCTCTCAAGTTGTCGTCGGCCATATCGTTCCTTCGGCCTTAAAATTTTTTATGTAGGGGCCGACCTTCAGGTCGGCCCGGTTTATACGTAACCGAGCGTGCGCAGCTTCTCCATCATCTCGGCGTCGGCCGGGGCGCCCGCCGGTAGCGGCGGTTGCGCCGCGAAGTGTTCTTCCAACCGCTTGAGCAGTACGCGCGTTACCTCCAATCGGTCCCGCGCCAGGTTTTGCGTCTCTCGCGGGTCGGCGTCGAGGTCGTACAGTTCAACCGCACCGGTGCCGGCGTCGAGGATGAGCTTGTAGAGGGGGCTCGAGCCGTCGACGCGCGATATCACCATTCGATAGTTGAGGTCGCCCTCCAGCGACTCGCCGAAGACGGCGGCTTCGGCCGCCGGCGCCGGCTCGTTCCGGCCGCTTGCCGAATCGGACGAATAGGCCGCGATATTATCTAACAAGAAATCGTACAACGAGGCCAACGTCACCAACCCGGGTTCGCTTTTAATAACCGCGCCGCTTAGGCCGCTGAATCCGGGCGGGGCGGCGACCAGCAGCGGTACGCGCATGCACGGCTCGTAGACGTACCGGCCGTGGTCGTAGTAGTAGTCGTGTTCGCCCAAACTCTCGCCGTGGTCGGCTACGGCGACGACGACCGTATTCTCGCGCACGCCCGCGTCATGCAAAGCAGCGAGTAATCCGCCTATCTCGGCGTCCATAAACGCGACCTCGCCGTCGTACGAGCGGACTTGGGGCGGGTCGGCGTCGGTTAATCCCCGGTATCCGTCCGGCGGCTCGTACGGCGTGTGGGGGTCGAAGTAATGGACCCATAGGAAGAACGGCCTGTTCCTCTCGTCGCCCAGCCAACGGAGCGCCCGCGGCGTCACCTCGTCGGCCGGTCGTTGGAGGCGGGCTTTGACGTCGATTATCCCGAACGAACCGGCGAGACGTACGAAGGTAAGGCGGGTTAATGCGCCGGCCGCGGCGAAGTCGTCGTCGAAGTATTCGAATCCCCGGGCGAAGCCGAGCTTGGACGAAACGGGAAAAGCCGCGACGACGGCGCCGGTACGATAACCGCGCGAGCGGAGGGCCTCGGCTAAAGTAGGCGCGTCCGTCGCAAGCGGTGCGCCGTTTTGGACGACGCCGTTCTCGCGCGGCGTAAGGCCGGTGAGGAGCGCCGCGTGGCTGGGCCCCGTCAGCGGCATGGGGCAGTAGGCGCGCTTGAAGACGATACTTGAAGCGGTTAAACGGTCGAGGTTCGGGGTGAGGCCGGGGGGCCCGCCGTACGCGCCCAGGCGGTCGGCGCGCGTCGTGTCCATAGTGACGAGCAATAAATTCGCGGCGCCTTTGGGGGGCGGCGTTTGGGGCGGGCCGAGGCGCCGGCTCGAGCCGGCCGCGGTTACGCTTACGGTTACGGCGCCGGCAAGAAGCACCGCGAACGCCGCGGCCAGCCAGCGACGTCGAATCTTGAAGGATGGCGCGAACCGTACGGCGAGCCAGCATACCGCGAGCAGCGCGACGTCGGCCGCGAGGCTGGCCGGGTGGAGTTTAGCCGGGAGGACGTTGGCGTTCAAATAGTACCCGCCGTAGAACAGGAGGGCCGCGGCTGCGGCGAACGTGACGCCGTCGGTCCGTTCGCCCAATATAAACCGCCCGGGCGGGCTCCGACGGGCCAGGGCGAATATTAACCCGGCCGGGAAAGCGGCCGCCGCGGCGAGCGCGAACGCGGCGCATAAGAGGAGGGCGGCTCCTCCCCGCGAAGTCGTTAGTTCAACGTCGAGTACGACGAGGGCCGCCGCTTCCCAGGCGCCGATAAGGCCCCCTGTCAAGGAGGCCCCCACGGCGAACGCTATTATGGACGGTTTGTTTACGCTGGTTTTCATATTAACCGAACTCGACGTAGAATTCTGTAGTCGTTTTTATCAGGCCGTCGAGCGCCGCCCACCGCGTTTCGGGGTCGGGCGCATCCGCGAAATTCTCGACGCCGTCGTATGCTTTATCCTTGAGGTCGTCGAACTCCGCTTCGCGGCCGCGCGCGGACGGCGGCATCGTCGAACCGAAGAAATTTTTCTGAGCCTCGCGCATGCTAGGCATAATGTGCTTCATGTCGTTGAAACGCTTCTCCCGGAACGCGAGGTCCATCTCGTAGGATATAACGAGAAGCCGCACCGCTTCGTCGCCGGCGGTGTTGACGTTGTTTTTCTCGTGCAGCGCCAAAATTATCTTTTGCGCTTCGAGGGCGCTGACCCGAGCTTCTTCGAACTGGTCCGCTCCAACCTGGTTCTTGATGTCGCCCATTATCTTCGTAAGCGACGCGATATGGTCGCCCCACTCGGTGTCGCCCTGGAATTCCTCGGGCGGTTCTTCGGGCCAGGCGCGTTTAACTTCGCCGAAAGCTTCTTCGCTTCGGCCGGCCGCTTCGGCAGCCTTCCCTTTATTGGGCGTTAGCGAGGTGTAACGAATAGCCTCCCGGAGACCGGCGTAGCCCTCGTCGAATTTGGCGATATCGGTTACGCCCGCCGTTTCGCTCGTACCGGGCGCTTCAACCTTCTTCTTGGCGCAGCCGAAGGCTATAATCAGCAGTATAACAACGCCCAGAAAAACGAACGCCTTTTTCATCTTATCCTCCTAGGCAATTTATTACTGAATACGCGGCGCCGCCGCGATAACTGCCGGAATTTAACACCTCGTTCCGAGGCTGTCAAGGAAATCGTGAACGCGAGTAGCGGTGTACGAGGCCGTTATCGCCGTTAAGCAGCGGCGGTCGTTGCAATCGGGGAAGTAGCCGTCTTCGTAACAAGGTCGGCAATCGGTTTCGTGCGTGAGAATCAGCGCCGGCGTACGCCACGGGCCGTTCACTTTTGGGTCGGTCGGGCCGAAGAAGGCGACGGTGGGCGTTCCCGCGGCCGCGGCCAGGTGCATGGGCGCCGAGTCGTTGCCGATAAAGGCCTTGGCCCTTTTGAATAGAAGATATAACGCCGGCAAGGAAGTCTTGCCGGTAAGGTCGATTGCACCGGTGGCGGCGGCGACGCCGGCGTTTAACGCGGCGTCGGAGGGGCCGCCCACGAGCGCTACTTGGTAGTCGCGTTTCAAAATATCTACGAGTTCGACGTAACGTTCGGCGGGCCAGCGTTTGGCCTCCATTCGGGTCTTGGGGTTAACGCCGCCGCCGGGAGCGACCAGCACCGGCGCTGACGCGGCGAAGGGCGGTTCGCTCAAAAAATGCTCGGCTTCGGCTTCCGCTTCTTCGCCCGGCACGACCGCTAGCGGGCCCGGGTCGCCGGCGGCGCCGCACGCCCGGGCGAGGTCGAAGTATTCCTCCACCTGGTGTCGGCCCCCGAGGCGGGGCACCTTCACGGTATGAGCGAAGCCGTCGCCGCCGCGGTCGAAGCCCACGCGGTTGGGTACGCCGGCCCAAGCGGCGAAGGCCGAGAATTCCCAGGCTAGGTGGAAGACGACGGCGAGGCCGAATTTTTCGCGCGCGAGCCGTTCGCGGAGCCGGCGTAACTCGCGGATACGCCTTTTTACGAATATTCCCTCCGGTATGGTCCAGACGCGGTCGAAGGCGGGCGCCGCCGCGGCGAGGGGCGCGGTCGCGACGCCGGTAAGCAGCGCTATCTCGGCTCGAGGGAACAATTGGCGCAGGGCGGCGAAGGCCGGCGTGGCCATCAAATATTCGCCGATAGCCCATAGTTTGATAACTAGGACCTTACGGATTTCTTCGCGCGGCGGGAGCGCGGCTTCCCGCGGCCTGAGGACCGTTTTGGCGGCGGCTTTCGCCGCGGCGCGTACGGCCCTTTTGAATATATTCCGTTTCTTCGACAAATGGAGGAACCCTAACGCGGCGGCCTTATTCGCCGGCTTTGTATCGCCGAAGCGTTACGCCCCGGCGGGAAGTCGCTTTTTCGAAGTGTTCGGCTAAGGTCGGCTCGAGCGCCTCGGGCGTGTCCAGGCCGTCGAGCGCGAACCGGGCTTTGCCGGAGGCGAGTACCTCCGCCGTTTCGTCGTACGTCATCAAGTGGTAGCGGCGGCGGTCCGCGGCGTTCAGCCTTTCGCCGACGCGGTGCGTGAAGTAGCCGAGCTCCCAACCCGGCAATACCCGCCGCCGGGCGAGGGCGGCGTAGCCGGGCCAACCGGTGTACACGACGTCGCTTTCACGCGTGGCGTCGGCCAGTAGGCGGGCCGCGGCGTACACTTCCGCCGGGCCGACGAGCTCTTTGTGCGCCCGGTCGAACACGACCTTGGCGGCCGGTCGGGCGGCGCCGACGAAGGCCGCGGCGCCCACCACCGCCAGCGCGACGGCCTTTTTCCGGCGCCATAACCACGCCGCGCCGACGCCCGCGGCGGCGGCGAAGGCGGGTACCGCCGGTACGAAGTATTGGCGTTGGCTGCTGCCGGGTACGAGGTGGCCGAGGAGGATGAGGACGCCGGCGGCGAGGGGGAACGCTAAAATTTTACGCCCCTCCGCTCGAAGCGCCAGAAACGCGGCGACGATTAGAATCGCCGGGTCCGGCGGCAGCAGGAGACTCAACGCCGCGGCCCATCGCCCCGTCGCGCCGCCCCCCAGGAACAGCTTGTGTATGCCCCAAACGTTAAAAGCGAACGCGTCCCCCGCGACGGCGCGGAAGTAGACGATTATCGGCGTTACGGCCAAGAAGCCGATGCATAGCGCGCCGACGGCGGCCGCCCGCCGGCCCGGCCGCCGGGGTAGCGAGAGCCAAATGCCGAAGGCCGCGGCCGGGAGGGTTACCGCGACCGTTAGCCGCGCCAGCGTGGCCGCGCCCAGCAAGACGCCTATGACCAGCGCCCGGCCTAAACCCGTTTTCTCGATATCGCCGGGCCAGAGCCAGACGGCGACGGCGAAAGTTAAAGCGGCCGCAGCCGGCGCGTACGCCTTGACCGGGACGAGCCAGGTAAGCGCGAGCGACGACGAACCGAGAAAGACGACGGCGAAGAACGACGCCGGCCCGCCGAAGCGCCGCGCGACCGCTAAGCCGAGGAAGGCCGCGGAGACGGCGAACAGCGCGACGTTCAAACCGCGCAGCGCGTAGAGCGAAGGCCCGAAGACCTTTATTGCGCCGGCGTAGTAGAGCGACGCGAGCGGCATGTGCGGCAGGGCGAAGTCGCGGTAGGGAAGGTCGCCTTCCGCGAAGCGCCACGAAGTATAGAGCCAGAAACCCTCGTCGCGGTCGACCGGGCGGTACCAGATCTGCGCGACGGCGAGTACGAAGATGACGGCCAATACGGCCGCGGCTACGGTTTTTTTAGCGTCCAACGGCTCGACTCCTCTCGCCCGCGCATCATAATATACGGCTCGGCGGCGGTCAAGGCCGAGGGTGGCCGCGGGCGAAATCGTTTGCGCGGTAGGGCTTCATTTGGTATATTGATGCCGTTTGAGAGGTCGCTATGCTCGAGCGATTTTTCCATATAAGAGAAAGAAACTCCACCGTTCGTCGCGAGCTTTTGGGCGGCGTCGTCACTTTCATGACGATGTCGTACATTATTTTCGTGAACCCGGCGATTTTGAGCGCCGCGGGTTTGGATTTCGGCGGCGCCCTCGTCGCGACCTGCGTCGCGGCGGCGACCGGTACGCTCCTCATGGGCCTTCTGGCCAATTACCCCATAGCGCAGGCGCCGGGGATGGGGCTTAATGCGTACTTCGCGTACACCGTCGTCCTGATGATGGGGGTGCCGTGGCAGACCGCGCTCGGCGCCGTCTTCATATCGGGCGTGATATTCACGGTATTGACCCTACTGCGCATCCGCTCGCTCATAGTCGACGCGCTGCCCCCGTCGGTGCGGAAGGCCATAGCCGCGGGCATCGGCCTGTTCATCGCGTTTATCGGCTTCGAGAAGGCGGGTTTTATTAGATTGAATCAGGCCACGTTCGTCACGTTGGGCGACCTGACGCACCCCGCGGCGCTGCTCGCCGTCTTCGGCCTCGTCGTAACCGCCATAATGTTGGTATTGAAGTGGCGGGGCGCGTTGCTCTACGGGATGCTGCTCACCGCCGCGGCGGCGCTCGTCTTCGGCCAGGTCGAGTACACCGGCGTCGTTGCGGTTCCGGAAAGTGTCGCGCCCGTTTTCGTCGGGCCGCTGAAACACCTGGTCGAAGTGGGGCCGCTTCCCAAAGCGACGTTGTTCTTACAGATGGACCTGGCGGGCGCGTTCAAGTTGGGCCTTCTAAACGTAATTTTCGTTTTCCTCTTTATGGATATGTTCGATACGCTGGGGACTTTCCTGGGCATAGCGGAGCAGGGCAAGTTCTTGGACGAAAAGGGGCGGATGCCCCGCATCAACCGCGCCCTTATTTCCGACGGCGTCGCGACGTCGGTGGGCGCGGCCTTCGGCACGTCGACGACGACTTCCTATATCGAGTCCGCGGCCGGCATCGCGGCCGGCGCCCGCACCGGCCTCGCGAACGTCGTAACCGCGGCGCTCTTCTTGGTCGCGCCGCTGTTCTTGCCGCTGGCCAGGATGGTCGGCGGCGGCATAATGGTAACGCAGGGGGCCCCGCTGGAGGGCGTACTCGGCGGCGCGTCGGTGCGCGGCTTCTTCGAGATGACGCGCTTCCTACAGCCCATAACGGCGCCGGCGCTCATAATCGTCGGTTCGTTTATGTTGACGGGGCTCAAGGATATCAAGTGGGACGTCCCGGTGGAGGCCATCCCGGCGTTTGTGACTTTGATCGCCATACCGTTTACGTTCTCGATCGCGAACGGCATCACGCTCGGTTTCATATCGTACCCCATAGTGATGGTCGTCGCGGGGCGGTGGCGGGAGGTAAGCCCGCTGGCGTACGTGCTGGCCGCGCTCTTCGTCGCTCGTTTGATATTCCTGGCGGCGTAGGGCGGATTATCTTTTGTTATGAAAGCTAGATTCCCCTTGCCCGGCGAGCGTTTCTACGTAGCCGCGGCGGTCGCTTTGGCGGCGTTCGTCGTATACGCCAAAACGCTGTGCGGCGACGTCTTCTGGCAGGACTCGGGCCTGTTCAACCGTTCCGTCGGCCTCCTCGGCAGCGGCGTGCCGCCGGGGTTCCCGGGGTGGCATTTAGCGTGTTATCTCTTCGCGATGCTGCCCGGGGTAACCCCCATCGTGGGGATGAACCTCTTTTCGGCGGTCGCGGGCGCGGCTACGGCCTTTTTCGTCGTTCTGCTGGTTTACGAAATAGCGGACGGCGGTTGGGCTACTTCGGTGGGCGCGGCCGTCGCGGGCCTCGCGTATTCGGTGGCCCCTACGGTTTGGATTCAATCCACGACGTGCGAAGTTTACACGATGAACATGGCGCTCACGGCGGCGACGATGCTCGCGCTTTTCGCGTGGCGCCGCCGCGCCGACGTCAGGTGGTTTTACGCCGCGGCCTTCGCGTTCGGTATAGCTTGCACCAACCATCCCCAGCAAGTGGTCCTCTTGATTCCGTACGCGGCGTTCGTCGTTTGGCAGCGGCGCGCCGCCGGCCTTCGCCCCCGCCACCTCTACGTAGCGGCGGCGTTGTGGCTGCTCGCGATGTCCACTTATCTTTACCTGCCGGTGCGGTCCGCGGCCGGCGTCGTCCAGAATTGGGGCAAGCCGCGCACCCTGTACGGCTTGTACTTCCATTTAACCTGTAAGGAGTTCCAGAGCCAGATGTTCAGCGCGCCCTGGGCGGTAGTCGGGTGGCGCGCCAAGACCGCGGCGTGGTTATATTTGGACCAATTCCGGTGGGTGGGTATAGGCGCGGCCGCGGTCGGCGCGGCTTGGCTGGCGTGGCGGCGCCGGGGCTATTTCCTGTATTTCGTCGGCATCTCTTTCTTCACGTTGATCCTCATCGTCAACTACCCGTCTTTCGGCTTTCGGGCGTGGTACTTCCCGTTCTACATGTTGACGGCGATATGCGCCGGCGTCGCGGTAACGCGGGTCGGCGAGGCGTTGGCCAAATGGCGACGGGCTGCGGCTTACGTCTTTTTGGCGCCGGCGGCGGTCGTCGCTCTGTCGCCCGTGCTTACGCGCTTTTACCAGGCGGACAGGACTTACTACCCGTACGTCCGGGATTTCGGGGCGAATTACTTACGTCCGGTAGGGTACGGCGACTTCGTTTTCCTGGGCGAGGAGAACTCGGCGGCTACGACCGGCATACAGGCGTTGACGACGTTGGAGTACGCGCGGCCCGACATTTTCTTCGTCGATACCACGGGTAACGCGAATTATTTCGACGTCTTCGACTTCGGCGGCCGGGACCTGTCGCACGCGCCGGTCAACGTAATAGTCAAATATTTCTACGAAATTATGAGCGACGTTCTCTCGGACAAACGCCACGATTATTATTTCCTCTACCCGTACGATTTCGTAGCGTCGTGGGGCTACGGCCTCGCGAAGGACGGCGCGGTTTACCGGGTTGTACGACGCGGTTCGCCGCCTCCCCGCGCCGACGTCATAGGCCGTTACGTAATTCGCGGCGTAGACCCGCCCGCCACGTACTTGGACCACTGGGCGCAGGGGACGGTGGGGAATTTCCTCTACGATTTGTATACGCGTTTTCGCCCCCGCGACGAGGGCCGGGCCGAAGAGTATTTTACGCTCGCCGACCGCGTAGGCCGCCGTTCGCACGAGGTGCAACATAACTTGGGGACCGTCTTTTACCTTAAAAAGGATTACGCCGGCGCCGTACCCTATCTCGAGAGGTCCGTGGCGCTCGAGCCGACCGATTCCTTCACGCGTTATTTGCTTGCCGACTGTTACCACGAGCTCGGGCGGAAGGACGACGCCCGCCGCGAGGTCGAGACGTCGCTGCGGTATAAGCCGGGTTTTAAACCGGCGGTTTTTACGCTGGAAACGGGTTACTTTATTAAGTGGTAAAGCGGGTGCGTAAAGGCCAGGTATTCCTGGTCGATAACGACGTATTGCGGCGCATCGCCGACGCCGCGGAGATAGCGCCCGACGAGAGCGTGCTCGAAATCGGAATGGGGCGGGGCGAGCTGACGCAGCACCTCGTCCGGCGCGCCCGCGAAGTGGTAGCGGTCGAATTGGAGGAGCGCTTCGTAGACGCCGCCGCGCGCGACTTCGACCGGTACGACAACCTTACCATAGTGCACGGCGACATCCTGGACGTTGACTGGGCCGAGCTGATTCCGGAAGGCCGGCGCGTGGTGGCGGTCGGTAACGTCCCTTTTTATATTACGGGGCCGATACTTAAACTCCTGGGCGAGCACCGGCGGCAGCTTAAGCGCTGGGTGCTTACGCTCCAGAAAGAGGTCGCCGAGCGCATCTGCGCCCCGCCCGGCGGCAAGGCTTACGGCGCGCTGTCGGTAAAGATGCAAACCCGGGGCGAACCGTATATCGCGTTCGTGATACCGGCCGATGCCTTCGAGCCGAAGCCGGAGGTGGACGCCGCCCTCGTAACGTACCGGTACTACGACGAGCAGGCGGTCCCGTTAGCGGGGTCGGAGCTCTTCGGCCACTTCGTGGACTTCGTCTTCGCCGCGCGGCGTAAGAAGGTCGGCAATCGGCTGGCCACCCTTCTGGGCGGCGGCCTTTCGGCGGCGGAGGTGGCTTCCAAGCTCCGCGAGGCCGGCTTCGAGCCGGCCGCCAGGCCGGAGAGCTTTTCGCCGGGCGAGTTCGCCGAGATGTACGCATTACTCGAGCCGTATTTAGACGCCGAGGTCAGGAGGTAACCATATGCCGGGCCCACGCAGGGCGGCCTTGATTATGGCCGGCGGCCGGGGAACGAGGCTCTGGCCTCTCTCCCGGCGCGACAGGCCGAAGCAGTTTCTTTCGTTGGTGACGGACCGAACGCTGCTCGAGGACGCGTACGAGCGCGTCGCGCCGCTGCTCGAGCCGTCGCGGATATACGTCATAGCCGAAGAGGACATCTTGCTCCAGGCGCGGCCGCTGTTGCGGGAGATACCGCTGGCCAACTTCGTCGCCGAGCCGGCGGCGCGCAACACCTGGCCCGGTTGCGTTTTGGGGACGCTGGAGGTAGCGGACCGCCTCGGCTCGAAAGCCGCGGTCCTCGTCCTGCCGGCCGACCACGCCGTCGACGACGGGGACGCTTTTCGCTGCGCGTTGGCGGCCGGTTTCGGGCGCGCCGCGGAGGGGGCCATAGTTACCTTCGGCATAAAGCCGGACCGTCCCGAAACCGGGTACGGTTACGTCAAGTGCGGCGAGGTTTTGGAGGCCGGCGCGCCGCGCGTTCGGCAAGGCCTCGCGTTCAAGGAGAAGCCGGACGAGGCGACGGCGCGCGATTACCTGGCCTCGGGGGACTACTTGTGGAATAGCGGGATGTTCGTTTGGCGCGCCGACCGCTTCCTCGAGGTGGCCGCCGAGTGTTGCCCGGACCAGTTCGCGGTCGCGAAGAGCCTGAAGAGGCCGTTGGCGGCGGGCGAGACGGCGAAAGTGGCGGATTTGTACGGGAGGTTCGAGGCGACGTCCGTGGATTACGCCTTTATGGAGAAGTTGCCCGCGTTCGAGGTGGTCGAAACCGATTGCGGGTGGGACGACATCGGTTCCTTCGACGCGCTCGAGCGCGTGTTGCCGCGCGACGACCGCGGCAACATAGGCCGGGGCGACGTTTACCAGCTGGGGGGCGTGGGGAACATCGTCCTCGCCGGCGGCCGGCGGCCGGTAGTGTTGTTCGGCGTGGACAACAACGTCGTCGTCGACGCCGGCGACGTCGTCCTCGTATACCCGAAGGGGGCCGGCCAGGACGTACGGAAGGTCGTCGAGCTGTTGGAGGAGGAGCGGCCGGACCTCGTTTAAAGGCGCTGCGACGGACGTTGAGGGCGGGCCCCGGGCCCGCCTTTTCGTCGCCGCTTAGTGGCGGACCGGCTCGAGGAACTTGGCGTAGTCGAACGCCGGGCTGCGCTCCGCGTCGTGGCAGCGGGTGCAGGTATTTCCGTTGATGGGGGGCGTTTTGACCGCGGGCGATTGCGCGTGCCCTTCACCCGGGCCGTGGCATTCCTCGCAGCCGACGTTCAATACAGCCGGTTTCCGGGCGCCCACGAAGCCGCCGCGGAAGCCGTAGCCGGTAACGTGGCAGGCGACGCACTCCGGGTCCGTCTCGCGGCCCGCTTCTTCGAGGGATGCGTACGCCGCGGCGTGGGCCGTCGCGCGCCATTGTTTCGTTTGCGAGCCGTGGCACTCGGCGCACCGACTCGTGCCCACGTAGATGAAACCGCCCGGCGGCACGTCTTCCGGCGGTTTCAACAGCTTCTTTTCGTCGACCAGTTCTCGCAGCGCGGCGTAGTACTTCTCGACCAGTACCTGCGCAGCCTCGTCTTTCGCCGTCTCTCTCGTCACCGGCAAGACGTGGTTTTCGGCCGCGACGACGTTTAACTCCTCGTCGAGCGAGAGCTTGAGCATGCCGACGTAGCGGTTGCGGCTTCGCGTGTAAACCATCCAGCGGCCTTTGACCTTTTCCGCTTGCGACGTTTGGCCGCCGCGGTGCCCCGCGATGACGACGTCTATCTCCTTGGGGCACTTGGCGGCGAAGGCGCGGGCTTTGTCGACGTTGCCGACGTGGGCGAGGCAGATGACGACGTCGGCCCGGCGCGCGAGTTCGGACGTCGCCGCTTTGAGGCTCTTTTTATACGGCTTGACGTCGACGCCGCGGAAGTCTTTTCCGGCGACGAGCTCGGGGTTGAGAAAGCCCACGATGCCGATTTTCAGGCCGGCGCGGTCGACCACGCTGAAGGCCGGCGCGAACGGTTCCCCCTCCGCGGCGACGTTGGCCGATATTATCGGGATATCGTTGGTTTCGACCAGGTTCGTTAAAAAACCCAGGCCGAAGTTGAAGTCGTCTTCGCCCAGGTTGACGGCGTCGTAGTCGAAAGCGCCGTACGCCTCGGCCGAGATTTCGTTTTTAAGGCGGTCTTGTTCGCCGACGTTGGGGCTGAGGAAGTCGCCGGCGTCGACGAGGACGGCGTCGGGATGGGCGGCGCGGATGACGTTGACGAGCGCGGCGCGGCGGGCCAGGCCGCCGTAAGCGAGCAGGTTGCAGCCGCAAGATTCGACTTCGGCGCCGCTGTCGCCGGTATATATAATTACCAGTTCGCGGGGCCCGGTGCCTTCCGGCGAGACCGATAAGGCCCATAGGACCAGGCCGCAAACCAGGGCCGCTCTAAGGTGCCGATTCATCTAATAACCGAGACGCGCGAGCTTGTCGCGGAGTTCGGCCGCGGCGGGGCGCTCGTCGTACGCGCCGGCGTAGACGCGGTACGTTCGGTCGGACGCGGCTTTTATGAATACGTCGGCGTTCGCGCGCGCCGAGATTTCTTTGGCGAGCAAGTAGGCGTGGCGGCGCGGGACGTCTTGTTCGACGCGTACGGCGAATCTCGGCTCGCCTTTTACGTAGACCGTAACGACGGCCGCGCCGGCGGCAAGCGGTACTTCGCCCTTCCAAGCCATTTCGGGGGGCTCGGCCGGTTCGGCGAACAATCCCTCGCGCATCGCCCGGGCGACGAGCGCGTCTTCCTTCAACGCGCCTTTGCTCGAGAATACCACCAATCCGTCGGCTCCGGCCTCCCTGGCTGCGCGACCCTTCGCGACCATCTCCTCGCCGACGGCGTCGTCGAATTCGTCGGCCGCCACCTCCGGGACCATAATGCCGGCGTAAATGTGGCGGCCTGACGCGACGCCCACGGCGTCGTCGATTTGCTTGCCTACTATGCCGGCGTCGCGGCTGTACGCCATCGGCATTACGGCGTCTACGTAGCCGCCCTCGAGCCAGGCGGTCCAGTCCTGGAGGCAGTCGTTATAGGCCGTCCCCTTTCGCGAGGCGAAGGCGGCCGCCGTAAACCGGCAAGCGGGCTTAAGCGCGGCAAGGCCGTCGTAAAGCCGATTCAGGAAGGCGTTTATTTTTTGCCGGCGCCAGTCCGCGAAGGCCTGCGCGTCTTCCAGCGTCTTCCCGGTTTCGGCTTGATATAATTCTATGGCTTTAGGGTGCCGGCCGAAGGCGGGCGAGGGGTAGCGGACGTAATCGAGGTGCAGGCCGTCGACGTCGTAGTTGGCGACGATATCGCCGAATACATTATAGAGGTAGTCCCGGACTTCGGGCAGCGCGGGCTCGAGCCAGGCCATGCCGTGCGGGTCCCACGTTTCGCCGCGGCCGTTCTGGCTCAACCACTCGGGATGCTCGAGCGCGGGGTGGCCGGGCGGCGTGGGCGTCTTCCGGTTCAAAACGACGTACGTCGTTACCCAGGCGTGGACCTCCAGGCCGGCGGCGTGGCCTTTTTCGATTATCTCTTCCAGCGGGTCGAAGTCGGCCGGTTGGCCGGCGAGGTGGGGGGAGCGGGGTTCCGGATTGGGGAAGCGGCCGTCGTTCTTGTTGGGAACGTAGAGCGCGTCGCCGCGGTAGCGAACCTCGACGAAAAGGGCGTTGAAGTTGTACCTCGCGGCGGCGTTTATAACGCGGTCCACGGCCGCGGGGGAGTTCACGTCCCACGGACATACCCACAGGCCGCGCAGTTCGTCGGTCGGCGCGGCGCCGCCGGGCAACGGCGAGACCGCGAACGCCAATAGCATAAGCAGGCACGGGGCTTTCGCGCGTTCCACGGGAACCATAATATGTAAAAACGCGGGCGGAGGCAAACCTTTATTTGTGTTGAGGAAGGCGTAAGGCCGGTGTTATATTCCCGCAATGGTAACGGAAGAAGTGGATAAGGGTTGGACGCGGCGCGATTGGTTAATACTGGCCGGCGTCGTGGTGTGGGCCGTCGCCGTCCGGTTGCTCTTGCTGGCGACGGCCGGCGACCACGCGTACTACCGGACCCCCGTTATGGATATGTCCTACCACGACGCGTGGGCGCGTCGCATCGCCGGCGGCGACTTCTGGGGGGACGAGGTTTTCTTCCGGGCGCCGCTGTACCCGTACTTTTTGGGGTTATTGTACTGGTTGGGTAAAGGGTCGGTCCTGTTTGCGCGCGTAGCGCAGGGTTTCGTAGGCGGCTTAAGCGCGGGGCTTTGTTTCCTCCTGGGCCGCGAGTTCTTCGACCGGCGGGTGGGCGCCGTAGCGGCGGTCGCGCTGGGCACGATATGGACCGCCGTCTTTTACGACGTTGAATTGTTGTTGGTGGTGCTGGAGGTCCCGCTGGGGCTCGCGTTCGTGTACGCCGTCGTGCGTTCGGCGAAGACCGGCAATTACCGGTGGGCCGCGGCGGCGGGCGTAGCGCTGGGGTTGGCCGCTATAACCAGGCCCAACGTTCTCGCGGTGGCGGCCTTCATCTGGCTGGCGTACGTCGCGGCCCGGGCCGGGAAGCGTTTGCCGCGGCGACGTATAATCGTATCGCTCGCTATCTTGTACGGCCTCGCCGGGGCGTTCGTGGGCGCGGTGGCGGCGCGGAACTACGCCGTCGCCCGGGAGCCGGTCCTGATATCCTGGCAGGGCGGCGTCAACCTGTGGATAGGCAACAACCCCGAAGCGGACGGTATGACGGCGATGGTGCCGGGGACCCACGGCGACTGGTGGCGGGGCCATTACGAATCGATACGGATGGCGGAGGAGGCCGTCGGCAGGCCGCTAAGCCGTTCCGAAGTAGATCACTACTACCTGGCTCGCGTAGCCGAGTTCGGTCGCACGGAGCCGTTGACGGCGCTCAGGTTACTAGCGCAGAAAACTTATTTCTTCACGAACGCGTACGAGGTCGCGAACAATTTCGACCTCTATTATTTGAAAAAGCATTTCTGGGTGTTGAAATACGACCCGGTGAGCCTGTACGTCGTTTTACCGTTCGCCTTCTTCGGAATGATTCTATATGCGCGGCGGTGGCGGCAATTGGCGCCGTCGTATATTTATGTCGTCGCCTATTCGGCGTCGGTGATATTGTTCTTCGTGAACGCGCGTTTCCGGATGCCGGTCGTGCCTTATTTTTGCGTTTTCGCCGCCGCGGCTTTCTTCTATTTCTGGGAAAATTTGCGGCGGTGGCGCGGCGTACGAATCGGTTGGCGCGTCGCGGCGCTCGCGGCGCTGTTCGTATTCTGCGATGCGGACCCGTTCGGAATAGGCCGGCAGTCGAAGTTCGAGGCGCAAGGGCATTATGCGATGGGTACGGTATACCTCGCCGACGGCGACTTCGACGCCGCCGAGCGCGAGTACGAGGCGGCGCTGGAGGCGGATTGGGAAATCGCCGGCATGAACACGCTCAACGACCTCGGCATCATCGCCGCGCGGCGGGGCGATATGGAAAAGGCGGAATATTACTTCCGGCTGGTGGCCAAGGTAGAACCCACGTACGCCAAGGCGTGGAATAACATAGGCAACATCCGCGCGCAGGCCGGCGACGTGGAGGGGGCGCGCGAGTGCTACGAGCGCGCGCTAACTTTGGAGCCCGAGGACGGCCGGGCGTATTATTTCTACGGTAAACTCCTTTTGGGGGAAGGCGACATCGACGGCGCCGCCGAGAAATTAGAACGTTCCGTTCACTTCCAGCCCAACTTCAGCGCGGCCTGGTACGAGCTGGGCAACGTCACCCGCGACCGGGGCGACCTCGAGCAGGCCCGCGACTATTATGAGGAGGCGGCGTACTACGAGCCGAAGGCCCTGGACGTCAGGCACAGGCTGGCCGAGGTCCTCCATCAAATGGGCGACTACGCCGCGGCGGCGCGGGAGTACCGCGTTATCTTAAAGATGGGCGAAGACCCCCGGGCGAGGTACAACCTGGCGTGCGCGCTGGCACAGCAAGGCCGCGGCGACGAAGCGATGGCGGAGCTAGGCCGCGCCGTAGAACTCGCGCCGGCCCGTTATAAGAAAATGGCTGCAGAGGACGGGGACCTCGCGTCGCTGCGCGGCAGGTCCGATTTCGAGCGCCTGGTAGTCCGGTAAAAAGGTGAACATTATGTTGGTGTGGAACCCGGAAATTACGATGGGCAACGTTATCCTGGCCAGTTTGTTGTTGCTGACGTTCGTCGGCCTGATAACGAACTTCGTTCAGATGCGGAAGAACCTTCTGCAGAAACGCGCCGAGTTTTTAATTACGCTCGCCCGGGATTACTTGTTGGACCCGGACCTGGTGGAGCTGTATTACGAAATAGATTACGAGCGGTTCAAGTTCGACGAGAGCGTGCTGCAAACCGACCAGGAGAAAAAGCTGGATAAACTGCTCTATGTCTACGAGAACATCGCCCGCATGTACGTAATGGACAATATAAATAAGAACGACATCAGATACTTCGCGTACCGCTTCATCCGCGTCTACCAGAACCCGGAAGTGAAGAAGTACGTCGCATTATTGAACGGGTGGTACGGGAAGAAGTTGTCGGTCAAGCCGTTCGAGGCGTTCCAGAAGGTCGGGCCGATACTGGAGAGGGAATTCCGGCGCCGATAAGGGCCGTATCGATTTTGGAAAAAACCGCCGGCTTAGCCGGCGGCTTTTTTTACGCACCGTCCTCTTGGGATATTAGGCCGGTGCCCGGGCGCCCTCGACTACGCAGTCGAATAGCGCCGACGTGCTCGCGCAGTATCCGCCGCCGAGGCAAGCTATCGCTATTACGATCAATACGACGACGATTACCGCGACGACGACGGCGATTACTATTTTCGTTTTGCTTACGGGTTTCTTGCCGGTCACGGCTCCCGTCACGCCGTCCATGACGCAATTGTACGCCTTGGCCTTGTACGAATAAGTGAGCCACCAGAAAGGGTGATACGAGAGGCGCGCGGTGAGGTTCGAGAGCTGGGTGCTGCACGAACCGAGGCGCTCCACCTCGCCCTCGCAGGCCGCGCGCTCGAGCGCTTCCACCTTCATCTTGGCCCGCCGTTTGGCCTCGGCGGCGTCGAAGGCCGTGCGCTCCACCGGGAAGTTATCCTCGCGGACGGCGCGGCCGTACGGCTCGGCCCCCTCGTCGCTCGTAAAGTTGCCCGGGTCGCCGACGAGCTTGTCCAGGTCGTCCTGGGGGATGCCGCTCGAGGCCGCCAGCGCGACGCGGTAATGCCCCACGTGGGTCCCGGAGGCGCTGTGCCATTCTTTGTACGGTTCCTCCTCCTGATACGTTGAGCGCGCGTCCTGGGCGTCGGTGCGGGTCTTCGTTACGGTGCGGTGTTCGGTAGTGCTGTTCCGGCCGGTCCACGCGGAGGTCGCGTCGCAGTTGCAGACGTACAGCGGAACGTATTTGGCGGTTGCTTTGGTTACGGCCGCGGCGGTGTCCGCGTCGCCGGCGGTAAAGACCCCCTTATCGAGCCACTTGTTCAGGTGCTCGAGCATATCGTTCTGGAAGATTTTGAACGTCGTAATATATTCCGGGACGTCGGCCTTGGTGACCGGCGCCGCCGCGGCCGGCAGCAGGTACGACGCGCCGCAATATTGGCACAAGGCCTCCGCCATCCCCGGCTGCAGGTCTATCGTGCCGCCGCAGCCCGCGCACTTCAGGCTGATGAGTTTTTCGGCGGCCTCGACCGCGAACACCTCGGCGCCGCAGCTCGCGCACTTGACGGCCTTTCCCGCGTCGGCGTCGGTATAGGGTATGGCGGTGTCGCACTTGGGGCATTTTACCTCGGGCATCGCTGGCTCTCCTTTCGACGTTGACGCCGGAAATTATCATAACGGCGGCGTCAAGTCAAAACGAAAACGGAAAGCGGCCCGGGGATAAAAGGACCTATTCGGCGCGGCTGAAGAAAGGTTTGCATAAAAATGCGGCCGTGGTAAAATGCCGTTGGGTTACGATATCCTTTTAGGCGGGGTGAAATAGGAGGTGCGAGATGAAGGGGGCTTTCGCGGCGATGTGTTTGATGTCGGCCGGGGTGGTTTTAGCGCCGGCGGCCTTTTCGCATTGCCAGGTTCCGTGCGGTATTTACGACGACGAGATCCGTATAAAGGTTATCGCCGAAGATATAACCACGGTCGAAAAGTGCATGAAGATGATAGACGAGCTTTCGGCCGAAGGCGAGCTGAATTTTAATCAAATCGTCCGCTGGGTCAACACCAAAGAATACCACGCCGACGATATTATGGGCGTCGTCGCCGACTACTTCATGGCCCAACGCATCAAGGCCGTCGGCGCCGACGAGGGCGGGGCGTACGGCGAGTACGTTACCCGGCTCACGTTGCTACACAAGATAATGTATTACGCGATGAAGGCCAAGCAGTCGACGGACCCGGCGCACGTGGCCACGCTGCGGTCGCTGCTTCGCGAGTTCGAGGTGGCGTATTTCGGCCATCCCGTCGGCGAGTAGGGTTATGGACGTTTATGGGATGTGGTTAGGCCGGCCGGTTCGACGCGACGGCGGCGAGCCGGTTGAGCAAACGGACTACGAGGTGCTTTAACGTGAGCATGAAAATACACGGCATTATGGCATTAACCGCCGCCTTTTTATCCCTCGGGCGTTTGCCTACGTACGGCGGCTCGGTAGGGAATTACGCGGGGACCTTCTCCATCGTGGCGTACGACGCCGAAGCCGGCGAGTGGGGCGTGGCCGTCGCCTCGAGGGTTCTGGCGGCCGGGTACATCGTCCCGTGGGCGAAGGCCGGCGCGGGCGCGGTGGCGACGCAGGCGTACGCCAACCTCGACTACGGCGTCGAGGGGCTCGAGCTGCTGGCGGAGGGACTGTCGGCGGAGGAGGCGCTCGAGAGCTTGCGCGAGAATGACGCGGAAGCCCCGCGGCGCCAGGTCGCGATAGTCGACGCCGCCGGCAACGTCGCCGTCTTCACCGGCGAGGGGGCGCCCGCGTGGTCGGGCCATATCGCCGGCGACGGCTACTCGGTCCAGGGTAATATTCTGGTCGGCGAGGAAGTTCTAACGGAGATGGAACGGGCGTACATCTCGGCCGAGGGGCCGCTGGCGCGGCGGCTGCTCGAGGCGCTCAAGGCCGGCGACGCCGCGGGCGGCGACAAACGCGGCAAGGAGTCCGCGGCGCTCCTCGTCGTCCGCGAGGGCGGCGGCTACCAGGGCAAGACGGACCGTATGGTCGACGTCCGCGTCGACGACCACGCCGAGCCGGTGGCCGAGCTCAAGCGTATTTACGACCTCTGGGAATTCAAGTTTCTCGTCGAACGATATCTCGCGCTCGGCGGCGACAGGGAGGCCGCGTACGCGCTCGCTATAATGGACCGCGTCGCCGCGGCGGGCGCCGCCGACGCCGCGACCCTTAACGACTTCGCCTGGGCCCTCGCGACGCGGAAGCTCTACCCGGCCCGGGCGCTCGAGCTCGCGCTTATGGCGCACGCGCTTACGCCGGACGACGCCAACGTTATGGACACCGTAGCCGAGGCGTACTACGCCGCGGGCGAGTACGGCAAGGCGCTCGAGTGGGAAAAGAAGGCGCTCGGGGCCGACGCGACGAACGAGTTCTTCGACGAACAGCTGAAGAAGTTCGAGGCCGCGGCGAAGGCGGGACGCGGTGACCAGGACCGCTAAGGTATGGTTGATAGTCGTCCTCGTGGCGGTGGTGCTGCTGCTGTGCTGCGTCGTGACGGTGGCGGCGGCCGTATTCCTGGCCGGCGTCTTCAACGTCGGCGACGTAATAGACGTGGCGCAGGGGCCGGGCTCGCCGAACGTCACGCTCGCGAATTATGACCGGATTCAAGTTGGGACGACGCATCAGGAAGTCGCCGCGATCTTCGGCGGCGCGGGCGTCCGGACCGCGCAGATGGAATTGGCCGGCGAGCGGCTCGAGTTCTACACGTGGAAAGATACGGCGAAAGGCCAGGCGACGATAACGTTTAAAAACGGCCTGGTTACGGATAAGAGCCAGAACGGGTTGAGGTGAACGGGGCCGCGGTTCCGGCGTCTCTTTCCGCAGTTTCAAAGGGGGCCGCGAGGTCGCGCCGGAGTTGCTGACGGCGCGGGATTTGTACGGGGGAGTAGGTTTAAGTTCGTATTGAGACGCCGCCCTCCCGGGCGGCTTTTTCTTCGGCTCGAGTAATAACCGGTCCCGGTCCTATTTAATGAATAGGATATAGCGCCCCGACTCCACGCGGGAGCCGCCGCTTCGCTCGAGGCCGGCCGCCAGCCGCGCCGCCAGCTCGGGCCTCGTCTCCTTATCCAGAAGAATTAGATAGCCCTCCCGGTAATGCTCCTCCAAGTACGCCGGGTCCACCCGCGTCCACGTCGGGTTCAACATCAACCGCTCGGCGCCGCCGAAGCCCGGCATAAGGCGGTGGAAGTAGAAGAGGTGCGTCGGCAACTCGTCGGCGGTTACCATCACCACGCCGGCGTAGCGCGCGTCCTCCAGCCGGCCCTTGAGCGGCTGCCAGTCCCGCCGGCCGTACACGAGTTGGCCTACGGCCCCCGTCGCGAGCTGGACGTATATCGCGACCAGGAGGGTTGCGGCGGCGGCCTTCGGCGCCCGCCGGTACCAGAAGTAGAAGGCGAAGGCCAGCGCGGTCGCGGCCGCGGCGGCGGCCGCCGTGAGCATCCAACCGCCGTTCCCGCGCGCGAACTCGGGGGTAATCCAGGCGACGAACGGTCCCCGCACCCGGGAGGAGTCCGCCCAGCCGCCGGCGAAGAGCGCCGCCCCGGCCAGGACGGCCGCGCCGACTTTCCCTAGCTGCGCCCGGCCGAATTTCGCGAGCCAACCGCCGGCTATAACGCACATCGGCGCCAATATGGCCGCGAGGTATATCTCCCGTTTGAACCGAACTACCATCAGGACCGCCAGCGACAAGACGACCCACAGGACCACGGCGAGGCGGTCGGGCCGGTTCCGCCAGGTATCCTTCGACGCCAGCAGCGCGACCAGGCCGGCGAAGAAGAAGGGCGCGACGCCCTTCAAAAAGATTACGGTGGAATTGTAATAAAATAGAAAACGGAGCGGCGACGTCGCGGGTTTTATTTGCGCCGCGATGCCGTCGCCGCGGTATAGCAGGATGTAACCGGCGTAATGCTCGAGGAAATAGTCGCCGTGTTTGGCGTACATGTAGATATGCCAGGGCGCCGCGACGGCCAGCCCGACGCCGACGACCAGCGCCAGGGCGCCGACATCCCGGGCCCTGTTCGGCCCGCCGCCCGGGGTGAGGACGGCGGCCGCGGCCGCGGCGACGAAGACGAACGGCACCGCGATTTTGGTCATTAAGGCCAGGCCGAGGGCGAAGCCGCACAGGACGGCCGTTAACCATCTACGGTTTCGGTAGTATTCCACCCACAGCCAAAACGTCAGCAGAACGAAAAACGCCACCGGGGCGTCGAATTGCGCCATGCGGCTCACGCGCACGAAGCCGGGCAGCGCGGCCAGCGCGCCGGCGGCGTACAGGCCGGCGGTTCGGCCGTAGAGGCGCGTACCCAAGAGGTACGCTATCGGTATCGCGGCGAGGCCCAATAGCGCGGCCCACAAACGCGCGGCGAACTCGTTGGGCCCGAGCACTTTCATCGTCGCGCCGGCGAGCCACACGAACAGCGGCGGGTAGCACGCGTTCGCCATGCGGTTGGGGCAGTAGTCGTTCTGGTCGAGCCAGGCGTCGTCTTCCGCTGCGGCCCGGGCGCGGAGCGCGTAAAAAGGCTCGTCCCAGGGTCGCAAATCGTAGCGGCCCAACGTGACGAGCCCCAATGCCGACGCCAATATAATCAGCAGCAATATTCTAATATGTTTGTCCAATAAAACCTCCCGGCGCGGGCGGCAGGGCCGCCGGCCGGCCGGCGGCTACGCGTTGTCCTTCCGGTCCCGCAAGAAGGTCGCGGCGAGCTTGGCGTACTTTTCGGCCCAGTAGCGGTTGTGGCCTATTTCGTCGTCCGAGAGCTTCCTCACCACTTTGGCGGGCGAGCCGAGGGCGAGGACGCCGGCCGCGACCTCTTTGCCCGGCGGCACCAGCGAGCCCGCGCCTACGATGGCGCCGTCGCCCACCCTGGCGCCGTTCAGCACGATGGCGCCCATGCCGATTAAGCAATTATCGCCCACCTCGCAGGCGTGCAGTATGGCGCCGTGGCCTACCGTCACGTACGCGCCCACGACGAGCGGCAAGTCGTCCTCCAGGTGGCCCACACACAGGTCCTGGATGTTGGTGTACTCGCCGACGATTATCTCGTTGATGTCGCCGCGCAGGACCGCGCCCGGCCAAACGGAAGCGCGTTCGCCCAGCGTAACGCGCCCCAGCACCAGCGCCGTGGGCGCGACGTAGACATCCCGGCCCAGCCGGGGTTCGTATTCCAAATAACCCTCGATCATATATTCTCCTCGTGTGCTTCGACGAGCAAATTAACACACGAAGGCCGCGGTGTCAACGCCGGCCGCGGCCGAAAATGGTTGATAAAGGACGTTAAAGATGTTACAAAAGTCCAAGTATTAACGGCATTAGGGTAGAATATGTATAGGGCCTATTATTTGGCGGCGGCGGTGGTGGCGGCGGCCGCAGCGGCTTCCGCGGTGCCGGTTAATTACGCCGTTAGCGTCGTCGCGACGCACGAGATCGACGGCGCGTCCGCGGAAGTAGCGAACGCGTTCGGCATACCGTCGCTCAGCCGCACCGAGACGTCGGCGACCTTCTCGCTGGAGGAGCTCGACGGCGGCGTGTACCGGTTGACGTTCGTGACCGCGAACCAACAAACGCTCGCGGGCGACGCGGTGATACCGGACGTCGAGAAGGTGGCCGGGTTTTTACCCGGGCGGTGGCTCGAGTTCGCGCCCTGGACGTTGGCCGAGGGCGGCGTGAAGCGCGCGCCGGCGTTCGTCAAGGACAGCGAGGAAATCAGTTATAACTTATTGGCGTTGATGCTCTTTCCGCCCGGCGGCCCGAAGGCCGACTTGTGGCGCGACGGCGCCCGGGCGGCGGTGGCGCGTTCCTACGGTACGAGCGTCGTATCTATGGAAGCGGCCGAGGCGCAGCCGTTGCCCGCTTTCGAGGGGGAAGAGGGCGCACAAGTCGAATTTTCGGTCGTATTTAACCAAAAACTCAGCCAGGATACGAAGTTCAGCACCATGACGGGGCGGTCTTCGTACGAGGGCGCGGGTGCGGCCGTCCCGGCTCCCGACGGCCTGCCGGCGTACGCCCGTCTCGATGTCGCCGGCACGCGGGAGAGGTCTTTTATAATCGGCGGCAAGCAGCGCGATTTGGGAGAACACGTCGCGACGACGATGAAACTCGTCCGGGAAGGTTACGCGTTGCCGGCGGAATGGCTCGAGGCCGAGGAGGTTACGGCCGAATAGATACGTCCGGAGTAAAAGCCCGAGGTGGTAGCTAACGTGGCTGCGCGAGACGAAACCGGCGTCGACGTCCCCCGAGTGGCGTTTACGCAAGCGTTATTGTTCGTCGCTTTTTACGTATTGCCGGCGGCGGCGGCCTTATTCCTGACCGCCGGCCTCGAAGCCGCGGCGCAACGCCGCCTGGTATACGCCCATCTGTACGTAGTCGCGCCGTTGGGCCTGGCGTCGGTCGTCGTCGTTGCGGCTATGGCGGCGTCGCTGGCGCGGGCGGTTTCGTTCTTGACGCCGGCCGCTACCCAAAATGATTTCGAACCGCCGGCCGCCAAGCGGATCAGGGCGTTCCCGTTTTTAGCGGCCCTCGTCGCTTTCGTGAGCGGCGTCGTGGCGTACGTCATTTGCGGAGCCGCGGCAGCAGGGCCCGCCGGTTACGCCGGGGTAGCGGCGATTTGGTGTATCGGCGTCGGGGCCGCCCTTATGTACGGCCTCGTTTCGTACGCGGCCGCGGAGCGTTATTTGGCGCCGATTTTCGCGTTCCTAACGGCGAAGAGGATTAGGTTCGCGCCGCGGCGGGGTGTATCGCTCGGTGTTCGGTACCTTATCGCGGGTGGCGCGGGCGCGGCGGCTTTAATCGCGTTAGCGGCCGTCGGCCCCGGTTTGGGCGGCGGGGCCGCGTGGGGTTTGGGCCGGTGGGCGGCGGCGGCGGTGTTGGTAGCCGTATCCGCGGCGGCGGCGTACGTCGCTTCCGGTCACGTAACGGTGCCGCTCAGGAATACCGCTACGGCGGCGCCGATTACGTATTACGTAGGCGGCGAGGTCGAGGAGTTGACGGCCGCGTACCGACGGTTCTTCGACGATGCCCGCGCGTTTGACGAAAAAACACGGCGCGCAGCGGAAGAACTCGCCGGCGGGGCCGGCCGCGCCCGCGAGAGTTTGACGGAACAAGCGAGCATAGCGGCGGAGCAGGCCTCGGCTATTTCCCAGACTTCGGTTACGATGAAGGAGCTGGCGGGGACGGTTAAGCAGACCGCGGCGCGGGCGGAGGAAATATCGGGGCGCGTCGACTCGTCGGCGGGATTGATAAAGACCGCCCGGGACCAGATATCGGGGAACACGGAGAGAATAGGGGCGTTGGCCGAGGAGGCCCATACCACCGCCAAACTCGCGGTGACCTTAAACGAGAGCGCGCGCCGGATGGACGACATCGTGGCTCTGGTCAACGACCTCGCGGAACAGTCGACGGTCTTGGCGTTGAACGCCTCCATCGAGGCGGCGAAAGCGGGCGAGTTCGGCCGAGGTTTCGCCGCGGTGGCGCGGGAGGTGAAGAACTTAGCCGGGTCGTCGAAAGAGGGCACCGAGGAAATACGAAAAGTCCTGCACGACATAAGGGACGGGACGGTGAAGACGGTGGCGTCGGCGCGGGGGAGCGCCGAGCAGTCGAGTATCTTACGCGAGGGCGCCGCGAAGACGAAGAGTTTGATCGAGGAAATCGTCCCGTTAGTCGACGAGATGGGCCGGACGTCTAAACAAATCGCGGCGTCGGCGCGACAACAGAGTTTGGGTCTGGAGCAAGTCACTACCGCGGTCGAGAATATAAACGAGGCCGCGGCCGAAGCCTTGGGCCAGGTTAAGGCGGTGCGCGACGCCGTGGATAACATGGCGCGAATAAGTTCGCGGCTCGCCGAAGAGGCCGACGCCTCCGGGCGGTGGATTAACCGGTAGGTTGAGCGGTTTCGTTTGGGCCGCGCCGCGCCCCGGGCTTGGGCGTAGGAGGAGGAAAATGAGCAGGGTTTTCAAGGCTGCCGTCGTTGCAGCGCTCATTTTAGTCGTATTCGGCGGTTGCGGCAGGAAGGCCGAAAAGACCTACCTGGTGGGCGTGACCGGCCCGTTTACGGGCGACGGCGCCCAGTACGGCGAAATGTTGCGGATGGCGGCCGAGATGCGGGCCGACGAGATAAACGAAGCCGGGGGCATCAACGGCATCCCCCTCGAGCTCGAGTTCCAGGACGATAAGGGCGACCCGAAAGAGGCGGCGAACACGGCGCAGAAATTGGGTTCTAACCCGAACGTTTTGGCCGTACTCGGCCACTTCAACTCCAGTTGTTCGCTCGCGGGCAAAGAAGTGTATAACTCGATGGGCGTGCTCCAGCTTTCGCCCGGCTCGACCAACGTTACGGTGTGCGCCGGCGGCGACTGGACCTTTCGGAACGTCTACCGCGACGATTTCCAAGGCCGGTTTATCGCCGAATATATTAAATACGTCCTGGGGTATAACCGCGTCGCCGTCTTCTTCGACAACGACGATTACGGGCGGGGACTCAGGGACGCCTTCGCGGCTCGCGCCGAAGAAATCGGCCTGGAGATAGTGCGCGAGGAAGCCTACGTCCGCGACACCCAGGAGTACACGCCGCAGCTTACGCAAATTATGGCGAAGAACCCGGACATCATCTTCGTCTCCGGCCTGTACGCCAACGCGGCGATGATACTCACCCAGGCCCGCAACCTCGGCATGGAGACGCCGTTCATCGGCGGCGACGGCCTACTCTCGGCGGACCTGGTGACGAACGCCGGCAAGGCCTCGGAGGGCGTCATCGTTACCTGCCCGTTCTTGCCCACCGTGGGGGAAGAGAAGACGCGGAACTTCGTCACGTCTTTTAAGCAGCGCTACGGTATCGAGCCCGACGCGTGGGCGGCGCTGACGTACGACGCGTTGGGGATAGCGGCGGAGGCCATCGAGAAGGCGGGGCCGGACCGCAAGGCTATTCGCGACTACGTGGCGGCGATGGATTCGGCGGAGAAGGGTTACAAAGGCGTGGCGGGCCTTACGTACTTCAACGAAGACGGCGATTGTATGAAGCCGCTCGTCGTCGCGGTCGTGAAGGACGGCGAATTCGTCCCCTTCCGAAAACAGGCCGAGGACCTCGAGCGGGCCAAGGAAGCTTTGAAAGCGTCGGCGCCCGCGGAGCCGAGCCCGCCTGAAGGGAGTTAGGGCGCCGCGCTCGGTCGCGCCGCGCCCGGGACGTCTGTCTTGCGCGAGCGGCGGCAATATCTTTGGGGTGTAACGGCGGCCGCCGCGGCCTTAGCCGTGGCGGCGATTTACCTTGTATTCCGGTCCGCCTATTATTTCCCGGACGGCATGCGGTGGGAATTGGCGATTGCGGAATTCGGGGCCCCCGCCGTATGGCACCAGCATCACCTCTCGTATAATCCCTTGGCGTTGGCGTTCCAAGCGGCCTTGCGGTTGTTCGGTTACGGCGGCCGGCTGCTCGGCGCTATGCAAATTCTGGACGCTTTGGTGGGGGGCGTCGGTTTCGTTTTATGTTATATGGTATTGAGGAAGGCCGGCGCGCCGCGGCCTATGTCTTTGGCGGGGAGTTTCGCGCTCGCGTTTTCGTACGGGTATTGGGCGTACTCGTGCAACGCGGAGTGCGTAATCGTCAGTACCGTCGCCGCGATGGCGACCTTCCTTTCGGCGCAATGGGCGTCGGAAGCGCGCGATTTCCGCCGCTGGGCGTTGTGCGCGGCGGTCGCCGGCGCCGCCGTTTTAACCCATATAACTAACGGCCTGCTCTTTCTGTTCTTAATCGCGGCCTACTTCATCTCGAGGCCGGACAAATATTTGCGGCGTTTGCCGGCTTTGGTTTTGACGTATTTATCGCCGGGGGTCGTCGCATACGTCGTCGTAGGCTTCGGCGTTTTGGGTTACCGCGGCCCGGGCGAACTTTGGCGCTGGGCTTTCGGCACGCCGGGCCGGACGCATTACTACATGACCTATCGCCTGGTGAACGTCGCGCTCGACCTTTACGCGTTGGCGCGAAACGTCTTCGGCCTGCGTTGGATAAAAGACGTGCTGGCCGGCGATTGGGCCTGGCAGTCGTACGCGGTGGCGGCCTTGATTATTTTGGGCGCGGCGGCGTTGCTCGCGGCGTTCGTGGGGGCCGTGTCGCGCTTCTCCGCTCGAGGGGCGTCGCGCCGGCAGGCGTGGCTGGCGTTGGCGTTCTTTTTGCCGTACGCCGTCTTCTTCACGTTTCGCGACGCCGGCGGCACGGACCGGTGGACGCCGCAAGCCTTCGCCGTTATATTCTTTTTATACGCGAGTGCCGGCGCCGCGGCGACGAAGCGCTTAGGCCGGGTAGTGCTGTACGCGCTGCCGGTCCTGCTGTTCGCGGGGAACTTCTGGGGTTCGATATACCCCGAGTCCAAGGCCGAGTACAACGAGCATTTATCGTTCGCGAGGTTCGTGGATGACGTGACGGCCCCGGACGACCTGGTAATCTTCTCGGGTTTGGACGGCCTCGGGCCGGGGATATATTCCGACTACTTCGCGGGCGTCGAGACCGCCGGCATATATTTCGGCGTCCGGGACCCGGACGACTTCAAGAGGCGGATAGACGATAAATTAGCCGCGGGCCGCGCCGTTTACGTCAGCGACGCCCGGCCGGCGACGTCTTCCACGGACTTGCTCGCCCCCGGCGCGCGCGAGGAGTACGGCGTAACCGGCGCCGAGGCCGAGAAGCTCTTGGCGTCGTACGAACGCGAGTTCGTCGCCGCGTACGAGGGCCCGCGCTACGAACCGAGTAATTTCTGGCGGTTGGTTCCGAAAAGATAATTATTATATAAGGCTGGACGGAGAAAGCGTCTCATGGCGAAGGTAGTACCGAAGCGCTTGCGGGAACGCTGGGGCTCGAGGTTCGGTTTCATCCGGGCGGCGACGGGCTCCGCTACAAGTCGATATCGGGGACGGTCTTCTTCCTGCCGCTCGGGGGCCTGTTGATAGCGCTCTTCGTGGGGTGGGGTTGGGGCCCGAAGGCGATACAGGCCGCGGCGGAGGGCTCCTACCACGGCTTCCCGACGGGTAAAATCTGGCTCTGGATGTGCCGGACGATCACGCCGCTCGCGGTCGCGATTATTATAATCGCGAAGCTGGCCGGGATAGGTTAAGGGCGCCGTTCGGGCCTTGCGGGCCGGGCGTCTTCGGGATATTATTCGCGTACGGTTTCGACCGCTTAGCGATGTTCCTCCAACAGCTCATCAACGGTTTGACGATAGGCGCGGTGTACGCGCTCATCGCCGTCGGCTACACGATGGTCTACGGCATCGTGGAGCTTATCAACTTCGCCCACGGCGAAATTTACATGATGGCGACGTTCGTCGCGATGACGCTTTTCAGGCTCGCGGGGTATCCGATTTGGCTCGCGGCGCCGGCGGCCATCGTGGCGGCGATGATAATGGGCGTCACGTTGGAATACATCGCGTACAGGCCGCTGCGCCGGAGCCCCCGGCTGGTGGCGCTCATATCCGCCATCGGCGCGTCGCTCTTCTTCCAGAACCTGGCGATGAAGGTCTGGGGCGCGCGCCGCCAACCGTTCCTCGACGCCGAGAGGCCGCTCGCGTTCTTCCAGGTAAAGCACCAGCTCATCGTCCCGGTTCTGGGCGAGGCCACGTTCTCCAACATGCAGCTAACGATATTGGGGACCGCCGCGGCGATGATGGTTTTCCTGACGTTGATAATCGGCAAGACGAAGTTGGGGCGGGCGATGCGGGCCTGCGCCCAGGACCAGGTGGCCGCGAAGCTTATGGGCGTCAACGTCGACCGGACCATATCCGCCACGTTCGCCATCGGCTCGGCGATGGCCGCGGTCGCCGGCATCCTCGTCGGCATGAACTACAACCAGGTGTGGCCGATGATGGGGTATATGGCCGGCCTGAAGGCGTTCACGGCGGCGGTGCTGGGCGGCATCGGGAACATGCCGGGGGCGTTCGTGGGGGGCCTCGTCCTGGGGTTGGCGGAGGGTTTCGCCGGCGCGTACATCTCGTCGCTGTGGATGGACGCCATCGCCTTCGCGATTTTAATAATAGTATTGATATACCGCCCCTCGGGAATATTGGGCAAGCAGATCCCGCGGAGGACGTAAAAGGGGAATCGGTGGTTCAGACACTAAGATACTTAAGTGCCCTAATTTTATTACCGGGGGTAAGTTTAGCGAATATCGGGCCGTTCGGCGATTGGACCTATACTTCCGATTTAGGCGTTACTGGGGAATGGAAGACATACGGGTACGAATATGCGGATATAGATACGGTGGCTTTACGGAGTAACGAGTTAACTATAACTTTGGAGTATCCGGATCGGGTATCCGTACGGTCCAAATATTTTTTCGAATCGTTAAAACCCCGTCAGGACTTACTAGTATCTTACATACCCGATACCGGGGTTAAAATCGGGCGGCCCGAAATAGGCGGCCGAGCTCCTTACGCTTTTGATAAATTTCGGGTGTTAGTTGGGGGAACTGAGTTAAAAAAGGGCGATATCGATTTCGTTACGGAAGAGAAGGACGAAGCGGTACCGGTAATTGCGATATTTCGTTTGGGGTTCGATGACGTTGGGCAGTATACGGTGGTTATCGAGTATTCGTATACGCTCGAGAAATCGTTCGAGAGAACGGAACGATCGCATATTAAATCGCTAATAGGGCTTTGTTACGATTTGTCGCCTGTGAAGTATTGGGCGGGAGTGGTTGACTCGATAAGGGTTTATTTGGTTTGTAAAGGTGGGGACATCTCTGAACTCGCTATGGTAAGGCCTTACGATTTCGTTTTTACGGACGACGGTTGCCGTTGGTTTTGGGAGGATGTTTCGGGAGACGATATAGGGTTCGCAGGAACTGAAAGAATTGAACTCTATTTTAGTCCTTACGATTTTTTTAGTGGTAGCGGCGATTTTATTACTGTAAATGACGACGCTGGTTTAATCGTCCGCGCTGGGCCGGGGAATAGTTATGATATTTTAGCTACCGTACCGATGAGTGAAAGGATATATATCTATTATGACGACGGAAACGATTTGTTGTCTAAAGCAAACGATCCTTATGGTGATTATAGTTGGTATAATTGCCGGCTACGTAATAATTCTGAGGGGTTCGTTTATTTAAGCAACGATTAAACAGCTAACCGCTCAAACGTACGGTTTCGCAAAAATTAGGAACCGGCGTGAATTAAATTGCACGGGATAGTCACATCCGACCTGGAGCGCTTCGAGCGCAACGTGGGCGCGCTGTTGCAGTACCCGGCGCGGGCGGCGGCCATATTCCTCGCGATCGGCGCGGCCGTGGCGCTGGGCCTGACGGTCCTCAACCTGCCCGTCGGCCTCGTCGCCGTCGCGGCGGCCATCGCCGTCGGCTCGCTGCTCTTCGCGCGGACGAAGGTTCTGCTTATCGCGTTCTTCGTCGTGGCGCTCGCGATCGTGCCGTTCGTCGTCCGCGACCAATACTGGCTCCGCGTCACGGTTACCATGGGCGTCTACGCCATCCTGGCGCTGGGCCTCAACATCATCGTCGGCTTCGCCGGCGTCCTCGACCTCGGCTTCATCGCGTTCTACGGCATCGGCGCGTACACCGCGGCGCTACTGATGCTCAAGTGCGGCTGGTCGTTCTGGGCCGCGCTGCCGGTGGCGACGGCGGCCGGAGCGCTGCTGGGCGTCCTCCGCGGCCTGCCGGCGCTACGCCTCTCCGGCGACTACCTCGCCATCGTGACGCTGGGCTTCGGCGAGATCGTGCGCCTGACGTTTACCAACTGGGTCGGCCTGACCAACGGCCCGATGGGCCTGCGCGGCATCGAGGCCCCTACGATAGGCGCGTTCTCGTTCGGCTTCGACGCCGCTCGCGGCGGCTACATGCGCTACTACTTCCTGGTCTTAATTTTGCTGGCGCTGGCGGTGTACGTCGTATACCGCTTGCGGCGGTCGCGGCCCGGGCGCGCGCTGTTGGCCATCCGCGACAACGAGACGGCCGCCGCGGCGATGGGCGTTCACCTCTCGCGCTACAAGACGCTGGCGTACGCGCTGGGGGCGGCCTTCGGCGGCGCCGCGGGCGCGTTCTTCGTCTCCTTCAACCTCTTCGTCTCGCCCAACTCGTTCGTCTTCTTCGAGTCGGCGATAGTGTTGTGTATGGTGGTCGTGGGCGGGATGGGTTCCATCCCCGGCGCTATTATAGGCGCGGTCATCCTGGCGTCGTTCCCGGAGCTATTGCGCTTCCTGGCGGATTTCCGCTACCTCATTTTCGGCGCGCTTATGGTCGCGGTGGCGGTATTCAGGCCGCGGGGCCTTATGAAGGCTTAATCCTTTTAGAGTTTGACACGCCCTCGACGATATTATAGAATTCTGGAGCCGAAAGGGCGCTATGTTGAAAAGGCTGACTTTTTTTATTTTGACGGCCGCGGCGCTGACCTGGGCGTCGGGCTTGCCGGAGGAATATACGCCCCGGGTACGGCCCGAGGTTGAAAAGCCGCCCGCTAAGGAGGAAATCCCCCGCGTCGAGAAGCCCGGGCGGGAAGGCCCCGGCGCGGCGCTCCACGACGTGCGCGTCATCCTGGCCGTCGGCGGCGTGGCCGAGGCCGACGTCCCGGCGGCGACGGCGAAGTTATTGCCGATTCTCGAGCGGCGGGCGGCGCAGCTGGCGCGGCGGCACGATGTCGAACGCGGCCCGGGCGAGGGGCAGATTACGGTGGAGCTCTTCGACTGCCCGGACCCGGCGCGGGCGCTCGAGATCCTGACGGCGCCGGGCCTGTTGGAGCTGCAGGCGGTGGCGGAGCGCGGCGAGTTCGTAGAAACGCTGGCCGCGGCCGGGTGGCCCGCCGACCGGCTCTTGCCCTACGAACACGGCAACGTGGTTTTGGTCGCCGCGTCGGACCGCGAGGGTGTAGCGGACGCGCTCCGGGCTACCTTAAAGCCGGGCGAGAGGGTGGTGTGGACCCGCGAGCTCGAGGCCGAGGAGGGCGACGTCTATAAAGCGGCGCTCGCGACCGGCGACGGTATGGCCGTAACGAGCGCCGTGGACGCCGCCGTGGTAAAGGGCTCGGGCGGCGAGCCGGAGGTCTACTTCGACCTGAGCGAGCGCGACGGCGTTATTTTTTCGGGGCTCACGGCCCGCCACGTCGGCGAGGCGCTCGCGGTGGTGTTCGATGACGAGCTGTTCTACACCGCTCGCGTTAAAGAACAGACCTACAAGAGCGGCCGGATAATAGGCGAGCTCGACGAGGCGCGCGCCGCGGACATTGTGCTGCTGATGTCGTCGGGTTCGCTGCCGGCGACGCTGACGGCGCTTGAGTATTACGTGGACGGCGAGAGCCGCCCGATACCGCAACCGTCGAAATAAACCGCTTCCCGGAGGTAACCAGCTTTGCGTTATCGCACCGTCTTACGCGCGACTTTAATAATTATCGTCGCCGTCCTGGCGTTTCTCTACGTCTGTCCGACTATTGACTTCTACCGGTGGTGGCAGGACGAATACGAGGAGGACCACTTCGTCCTGAACTGGCCCGGCGGATACGAGACCGACTTCCCGTCGTGGCTCGCGCCCGTCGGCCGCGTCCTACCGAAGCGAGCTATTAAGCTGGGGCTCGACCTCAAAGGCGGCATATACCTCATTTACGAGGTAGACGAGACCGGCTTGTCCGACAAGGAGCTCCGGGACGCCGTCAACCTGACGGTGGAGATAATCCGCAAGCGCGTCGACGAGCTGGGCGTGGCCGAGCCGGAAATTCAGAGCGAGGGCCGCAACCGCATCGTCGTCAAACTACCCGGCATCAAGGACCCGGCCCGGGCCAAGGAACTCATCGGGACGACGGCGCTCTTGGAGTTTAAACTCGTCAATCCCACCGACGCGTTGTACAAGTTGATTCAGGAGTACGATAAGGCAAAGGCCGAGGAGGCGGCCGGCGGCAAGTACGCCGCGTTGGGCGACAAGCTCCAGACCATCCGCGGCGATACCGTCTTCTACGAGGACGACTACGAGTGGGTCAAGGAGACTTTCGCCCGGGCGGCCGAAACGGGGCTCGTACCCGACGGCTGGATAGTCGCGTATTCCAACGCCGTACGGCTCGAGGACGACGAGACGCACATAGAGCTGGGCGGCGACTACCGGTCCGTCTACCTGGTCAACGAGGAGACGCCCATCACCGGCAAGTACCTGCGCAACGCCCAGATGGCGTACGACCAGTACGGCAAGCCCAACGTCGAGTTCACGTGGAACGGCGAGGGGGCCCGCATCTTCGGCGATTTGACCGGCGCCCACATCAAGGAACGGCTCGCCATCCTGCTCGACGGCTTCGTCCAATCGGCGCCCGTCATTCAGTCCCGCATTACGACCCGCGGCGAAATAACGGGCAACTTCTCGAGCGAGGAGGCGTCGGACCTGGCGCTCGTCCTCCGCTCGGGCGCGCTGCCGGCCAAGTTGTGGCAGATCCAGGAGCAGGTGGTCGGGCCGTCGCTGGGCCGCGACGCCATCCGCAACGGCGTCATCGCCTCGCTCGTCGCGTTAGCCATCATCGTCTTCCTGACGATATTCTACTATCACCTCGCCGGCATCGTCGCCGACATGGCGCTGTTATTCAACCTCGTCATCGTCGTCGCCGTTATGGTCCTGCTGCACGCGACGCTCACGCTGCCGGGCATCGCGGGCCTGATACTCTCCGTCGCGATGGCCATAGATGCGAACGTGCTCATCTACGAGCGAATACGGGAGGAGCTGCGGGCCGGGAAGACGGTCAAGGCCGCGGTGGATACCGGCTACCGCCGCGCCTTCCTGACCATATTCGACTCCAACATAACGACCGTTATCGCGGCCGTCTTCCTGTACCTCTTCGGGACCGGGCCCGTGCGCGGCTTCGCCGTAACGCTGACCATCGGCATCGCGGCGTCGATGTTCACCGCCATCGTCGTCACCAAGTCCGTATTCGACTACTTCACCGGCCGGCGGGTCAAGAGGTTGTATATCGGCTAAGTTTTTGACAAAGTGCACTTAGGTGCACATATATTAATAATATAAAAGGCGGGCCCGCGAGGTTAATTTAAAAGGGAACCGTTAGGCTCCCTTAAATTACGGGATATAAGTGTTAATCGTCGATTGCCGGCCAGGCGAAATCCATAGCTACGCTGTAAGTGGTGTCAGGGTACGCTTCCCATGCGGCGGAGTAACGCTCACCTAATCCTTGTTTATAGAACCTTACCCTAGCCGGATCGCGGGACTGCCAACAATTAAGCGCTTCGTAACACCCTTGGTCGTCGGTGTAAACGGTTTTAACGGTCCCCCAGTTAGGGTCCGGGGGATCAGGGGGTACTGATATAAAATAAACCTGGATGTCAACCCTGCAATTGTCTACCGGGTCGCCGTAGTTCCAAACGATACCTTCGACGTTCCAGCCGCCATCGGTTTCCGGTAGTTCCATAGGTGTAGGTATCGTACCTGGGCCGTTTTGGCAACCTAGGATACCCAGAACGATTACCGTACCTACGCCGAACGACAGTATGTTTTTTAACATTTCTCCTCCTTTTGATTATATGGCTAACTATTTAGCCACGGTATAAATAATAACAAACCTACCTGACAGGAACTGTCAGTTTAAAAACCCGCGAAAGAAAAATATTCCCGGCCGCACTTTGCGACGGCGTACGCTACGGTAATGTTTTACGGCGTGGCCCATTACAAGTTTAACGTCAAGACGCTGGTCCAGGTTTGGGTAAGCGGTACATATCCGGACTACGGCTTTAAGGTTATAAAAGGCACCGAGGGGCCCGGTACATACCCGTACGTCTGCTCGAGCGACCACGCCACCGCGGACTACCGGCCCAAGCTCACGGTGGACTACACGCCTTCGGCAATCGCGCCCACGTCCTTCGGCAAAGTGAAAGCCCTTTTCAAGTAAGAGGGCGACCGCGACCTAAGCCGGCCCCAGCGGGCCGGCTTTTTTTAGGTGCTCCGTAATTTCCCTTGACCGCGCTAAGACCTCTACGTATAATGTTAAAAATAATAACGCCAAAGGAGGTTGTAAACGTGAGGGTTTTAACGGCTTTAGCGGCCATATTGTCGGTCGCGTCGTGGGCTTTCGCCGAGGAACTTACCCTTCAGCCCGGCGCCGAGGGCAAGGACGCGATGGTGAACATACTGCAGCCTTCGGTGAACTTCGGGAACAACGCGTACTTAACGGCTAATTTCGGGCCCGCGACCGAGGTGCGCGGGCTGGTGG
>DATKVX010000038.1 GCA_035529855.1 bacterium | reverse complement strand
GGCGCCGGGCGAAACGCGAGCGCGCCGCTGCGTTGCTCCCGCCGGGAAGTTAGCGCGAAATATAAGGGGATGGTAGCGTTGAGGAGAATCTATATTTTATGGGTTTGTGCGGCGTTGGCGGTCGCGACGGCCGCCGGCGCGACCGTGAAACGTTCCCGGCTCGCGCGCGAATTCACCCGCGCCGAGGCGGCCGCCGACGAGGGCGGCGTGCCGCGGATGTCCGACGTCGTACAGGACGTCTGGGTGGACGGCGCCGCGGTGTGGGTCGCGACCGTCGACGGCCTGGGCGTAACCCGCGACCGGGGCTCGAGCTGGCGGACGTACCGCCGCGAAGACGGCCTACCCTCCAGCGACGTCGTCGCCGTCGCCGCGCGCGGGGGCGACATCTGGGCCTCGTGCATCGAGGTTATCGACCTCGGCGGCGGGAACTACACGTTGGAGGGCAGGGGGTTGGCGCACTACGCCGCCGCCGCGGGCCGGTGGTACGTCTACGGGAAGAGAAACGGCCTGCCGGCCGACGGGCCGCTCGAGCTCGCGTGGGACGTCGTCGTCGACGACGAGGGCGTGGTATGGGTGGCGCTGTGGGACGGCGGCATCGGCAAATCCGCCGACAACGGCCGGACGTGGGAGTTGATAATCCCCAAACGCGGAACGCCCGAATCGAGTACTCACTTCTATTCGCTGGCCAAACGCGGCGATCTAATTTGGGCGACCGCCGAGCTTGACTCCAGCATATTGGAAAACGTTTTATGCGGCGTTTTCAAGTCCGAGGATAACGGCTCGAGCTGGAGTTACTACCCGTTGCAGCACGGCGTGGACGGCTTGTGCGCCATCGTCGATATCCAATACCGGGCGGGGCGGGACGTCGTTTGGGTAGGGACCGTTCCGGCTTTCGGCCCGGGCGAAGGGCCCGGCAGCGGCGTCTTTAAAACGGAAGACGGCGGCGCGACCTGGACGAATTACCGGCAAGAACAGGGGCTAAGTTCCGATATCGTATACGCCTTCGCCTCGGCCGGACCCTGGGCCTGGGCGGGCACGTACGACGGCGTCGCCCGCACCGACGACGCCGGCTCGAGCTGGCGCAACTCGAGTACCGAGTCGGGGCTGCCGTGGTACGCGGTGAACGCTTTGGCCGCGGAATCGGAGGAGTACGTGTGGGCCGGGACCGACCTGGGCCTCGGCTTCTCCAGCGACAGCGGCGCGACGTGGCGTAAGATAGAGTTGACGCCGCCCGCGGCTCGAGCCGACCTCCCGAAGGCCTTCGCCTTCCCGAGCCCGTTCGCGCAGAATCGGGACGGTTTCATCACGATACGGTACGGCCTGGCGTACGGCGGGACCGTTACGCTGGACATATACGACTTCGCCGGCCGGCGCGTTAAACGGCTGGTGGACCACGAGTACCGAAACCCGGGCGACCGCATCGACGAATACTGGCTCGGCTACCGCGACGACGGCACGCCGGCGGCCAACGGCATCTATTTCTTCACGCTCGAAGCGGGCGGCGAGGCCGCGGCGCGCGGCAAGTTCGTCGTCCTCAACTGAGGGGGAGGCGGCCCTATATGAGAGCGAAATATATAGTTTTAGTAGTCGCGTTCGCGGCGGCGGCTTCGGCGGCCGCGGCGCGCGAGCACGACGACGGCGGCTTCGGCGGGGCGTTCGCGCTGATGGCCGGGGACGGCCGCTCGCTGGCGCTGGGCGGCGCGGGCGTGGCGCTCGAGCGCTTGCCGGCGATGTACTATAACGCCGCGGCCCTCGCGACCGTCGAGGGCAACGAGTTTACGTCGACGTACCGGGCGCTGTCGTTCGACCGGCGGATAATCGAGCTCGGGTACGGCCGGCCGCTTATAGCCGGAGCCGGCGTGGGCGTCTCCTGGACCAACGCTTCGGTGGACGACCTCGTAGGCCGGAACTACGCCGGCAACCCGACGGAGAAGATAAACAACTCGCAAAACATGTTCGTCTTCGGGTTCGGCCGGCCGGTAGTTGTAGATTGGGTCCAGGCCGGCGTAACCGGCCGCTTCTACTACTCCGAAATCGCGGAGGGGCGCGCCTCCGGCTACGGCCTGGACGCCGGCGTCCGCGTGACGCCCTGGGAGTGGGTTACCGCGGCGGCGGCGGTCCGCGACGTCGCGACGGGGCTCCGTTGGGAGAAGACGGAGACCGGGCCGGAGGAGGACGTGCCGACGCGCGCGCTGCTCGGCTTCGGCGTGCGGCCCTGGCAGAAGTTGCTCCTCGTATTCCAGGCCGACGCCGGCCAGGAGGAGTGCCGGCGGTACCG
>DATKVX010000037.1 GCA_035529855.1 bacterium | reverse complement strand
TCGGGCCGTCAGTTGGTAACAACTGACGGCACGACACCTAACCTTTCCTCCCCTTCGTTATCAGCCCCAACGCCGCCCGTACGACCGCCTCCGGCTCCAGGTTCCGCAGGCACGGGCTCGCGCGGTCCTCTCCCGCCTTCGGGCAGGGGTACGGGCCGTGCTTGAAGCAAGGCGCGCACTCTTCCAGGCCGGGCCGTGCGGCGTATCGCCCCTCCAACGTAATGCAACGCGGGTAGTACTTCGTCCGGACCGCGCCGGGGAAAGGGCCGTAGAGCGCGACCGTCGGCACGTCCAGCGCGCCGGCGAAGTGGACCAGCGACGAGTCGGGCCCGATGAGTAAGTCGAGCCGCGACAGAAAGGCCGCGGTATGGTCGATCGTGCGGAAGCGGCCGCACAGGTTGTCGACGTTCTTGAATTCTACCGACGGCGGTAGCCTTCGGCCTACGGTTTTGTCCCAATCGCCCTCGGCGCCCAGCAAGAAGACGCGGGCGCCGGCGGCCCCCAGCGTCGCGGCCACGAGCAGACTGCTCTCGAGCGGGTACGTCCTGATGGGGGAGGAGGCGCGGAGGTGAAGGCCCACCGTCGCGTCGCCCTCCTTGACCCTCAGCTCGTGGCGTAAAATGTTCTTGGCCTTGCGGGCGAGCGCCGGCTCGACGTCGTACACCAGCCGCCGGTCCCCCACGTCGGCGACGCCGGCGTGCCGCGCCATCAGGTCGACGGCGTGAAGGCCGGCGTCTTCGCTCGTCTCGAGCGTCCCCTCGTAGAAAAGTTGGTAGTCGTACGCGACGAGGTCCTTGAGCCGGACCGGGTACGTGAATATCCGCCGGACGTGCGGGTTGCGCAGTAGGACGCCGTGGTATCGGCGGCCGCAGGCGACGGCCAGGCCGGCGTGTCGATATCTCCGGTCCAGGTAGCGGAGCAGCGGCGTGAGAAAGAGCAGGTCGCCGAAGCCGCCGTTCCGCACCAGCAACAGCGAGCGGCCGTCCAGCGGCTGGCCCTCGTATTTGTTGTAGTGACCGTCGACGCCGGCGACGTCGACGGCGTCGCCGTAGGCGGCCAGGAGCTTTGCGACGGCACGGTCCGGGAGGAGGACCGGCTCGCCCGGGGCTATCGTCGTGCGCCCCATGTGGGCGCTGCGTCTGAACGTTACGACCTTCATCGCGTGTCGGCGCGCCCGGAAGGGTTACACGCGCCGCGGGGCGCCGGCTTTATTTTCCCAGCGAAAAGGCGCGGGTCAATTGCGCAGAGGCGGTTAATTGCGTTTAAAGTTGCGCGGACGGGTTCACTCGAGGGGCCAAGCGTATTTCCCGGGATGCTTTCGGGTCGCTTAGGGCGCCGCCGAATTTCATCTGTTAAACCGCGCGCCGTTATGTTATATAGGGGGTGCGGCCGGCCTACGCGCAAATCCCCCCGTTCGCCGGGCCGCCTGGAAAGACCCCGCAGTGGAAATACTTTTTATCGGAGATGTAGTCGGCGCCCCCGGGCGGCGGCTCGTGAGCGAGCGCGCCGCGGCGCTGAAGGAAGAGTACGGCGCCTCGCTCGTCATTGCCAACGTCGAGAACGTCGCCGGCGGCGCCGGCGTCACGCCCGAGACCGTGGCGCAGATTACCCGGGCCGGCGTCGACGTCGCCACCTCCGGCAACCACATCTTCGCGCACCGCGAGGCCGCCGACGCGATGGACGAGATGCCGACGCTGCTGCGGCCTCTCAACTATCCCCCCGGCGTGCCGGGGCGCGGTTGGTTGGTCGCGACGACGCCCGAGGGGCATAAGGTGGTCGTAATAAACGCCCAGGGCCGCGTCTTCATGGACGCGTTGGATTGTCCCTTCCGCGCGCTGGACGCGGCGCTCGACGTCTTGGCGAACCGCGCGAAGGTCGTCGTGGTGGACTTCCACGCCGAGGCCACCTCCGAGAAGGAGGCTATGGCGCATTACCTCGACGGCCGCGTCACGGCTCTGGTCGGAACCCACACCCACGTCCAGACCGCCGACGAGCGCGTATCGCCGGAGGGTACGGCGTACATAACCGACGTCGGCATGACCGGCCCCACCGGCGGCATAATCGGGACCGAGGCCGGGCCGGTTTTAAGGCGATTCATATCGCGGATGCCGGCGCGCTTCAAGCCGGCGCGAGGCGCGGGGGTCCTCTCCGCGGTGGTCATTTCGGTCGACCCCGAGGCCGGCGGCGCGACCGCGATAAGGCGCATACAGGAACGCGAGGAATAGCATGGCGGCCGAGAGAGGTTACGGCGACGTCGAGCGCGTCCGCGAGGCCACCGACATCGTGGCCGTCGTCGGCCAGTACATCGCCTTAACGCCCGGGGGCGAAAACCTCAAGGGCCTTTGCCCCTTCCACGCCGACACCAAGCCCTCGTTCACGGTGTCGCCGGCGAAGCAGCTTTACTACTGCTTCGGCTGCGGCGAGGGCGGGAACGTCTTCAGCTTCGTTATGAAGATGGAGGGCCTGACCTTCGGCGAGGCCCTCCGCGAGCTGGCCAAACGCGCCGGCATTCCGCTCCGGGCCGCGGGCCGCGCCACGCCGCAGGAACGCCGCCGCGACCGGCTGGCCGCGGTAGTGGAGGAGGCGGCGCGGTTCTTCGAAGCCAACCTACGCGCGTCGGACCAGTACGCCGACGCCGCCCGCCGGTATTTGCTCGAGCGCGGCCTGACCCGGGAGACGCTCGACGGGTGGCGGCTGGGCCTCGTCGCCGATAGCTGGGACTCCTTCCTCAAGCACGCCACGCGCGCCGGGTACGAGGCGGCCGAGCTGGAGGAGGCCGGCCTGGTGGTACCCTCCAAGAGCGGCCCGGGTTACTACGACCGCTTCCGCGGCCGGATAATATTCCCGTTATGGAACGCGTCCGGCAAAGTAGTGGCGTTCGGCGGCCGGGTGCTGGGCGACGGCGAGCCCAAGTACCTCAACTCGCCCAACACCTCTCTATATAATAAGAGCACTACTCTCTACGGCCTGTATCAGAACCGCGGTGCCGTCGCCCGGGCGGGGAGTTGCGTCGTCGTCGAGGGGTATATGGACCTGCTGGGCGTGCACCAGGCGGGGGTGGAGAACGTCGTCGCGACGTGCGGGACGGCGCTGGCGGAGGAGGCCGCGGCCATCCTGGCCCGCCACGCGACGGATTTCGTCTTGCTCTTCGACGGCGACGACGCGGGCCTGCGCGCCGCCCGTCGGGCGCTCGCATCGCTTTTGGCGCGGGGCGCGCGCCGCGTTCGCGTCGGCGTCCTGGAGGCGGGGCGGGACCCGTTCGACGTGGCCGCGGAGGGGGCGGACGCGCTCGCGGCCGTGCTCGACGGCGCCGTCGACTGGCCGGCGTTCGTGGTCGAGCTCGCGCGGCGGGAACACGCCGGCGACGCCGTCGGCGCGGAGCTGGCGGCCATCGGCGAGTTGCGTCCTCTGCTGGCGGCCGTGCCGGAGGAACTCGAGCGGTCGTACTGGCGGCGCCGCGCGGCGGGCCTGTTGGGCATACCGGTGGGCGCGGTGGAGGCGCCGAGGCGGCCGGCTCGAGGGGCCGGCGACGTCGCGCCCGCGGCGCCGGCCGAACACAGCCTCTTGCGGATACTCATCCACTGCCCGTCGGCCGCGGCCGAGTGCCTGGCCGAGATATCGCCGGAGGACGTGGCCGACGAGCAGGTCCGCCGGATATTGCGGGTTATGGCGAAGCTGGTCAAAAACGGCCCTTTCTCGGCGGTGGAGCTTTTGGACGAGTTGGATGCGGCGGACGCCGGCGTCGTGACGCGGATGGCGATGGCCGAAGCGCGGGAGGAGGACGCGGCGCGGGCGGCGCGGCTGGTGGTCAAGGCGGTTAAGCAGCGCGCGCTGGCGCGGCGTAACCGCGAGCTGAGGGAGCGCATCGCGGCCAGCGGCGGCGAATACGACGAGGCCGCGCCGGCCATAAGGGAGTTAGAGGAGGAGCAGCGGCGCCACATCAAACCGGAAGGCGGCGGGTAACAGGGTAGTTTCCCGCGGCGCGAAAAACCCGGCAACAATGGAACCCGGCCCGGCGGCGCGGTTGCCGCCGGCGTTTTACTTATTTATAGCGGCGCGACGTTAAAATATCCGGTATTAAACGAAGAAGGCGGGTTTTTTAGTAAGGTTTAAGCCGTTTCGTTTGTGATAACAGCTTAAAAAAGGACGTCCGGAGGCGTTTCCGGTTTCAGTCACCGTTATCGCCTTTGACCTCCTCTCTTTTTTCGGCTATAATAAATACGTTAATAGGGGTGTTCGGCTGCAAGAAAGGGGGGAGCGAGATGGTGCGACGTAGCGAGCCGCCGTTCGACGGCCGCCGGTACGTAGGCGATAAGCGGCAACGACTCGTCCACGACCTCGACCACGAGTCCTGCAGCGACCGCGGCTGCCGCATTTCTGAAATAACGTTTGCCGACGTCGTAACCTTCGAGCCGGATACGATGCGCGAGGCTTATCGCCGCGGCTTCGATTTTTGCCCGAACTGTATCGGCGAAATGTAAGGCGCGTGAAGAGAGGCCCTCGCGGCCGTTCGGGCCGCGGGGGCCGACATAAATAACGCCCCGTTGTAGCTTTTTAGGGCCGCAAAGCTGCGTTTATTCAAGGGGAATTTGACTTCGCCTTTTTTTTCTGTTAGAATAAACGATAAATCAACAACCTCCCCATGGTAGGAGGATTGATGGCACTTCGCGGTACCAAAATCGGAAAAGAAGGTCGTAAGGTCGTAGAGGGCCTTATTGAGAAAGGCCGCGAGCGCGGCCAGCTTACATACGAGGAGCTCAACGAGGCTCTTCCCGATGATATTGTACTCTCGGACCAGATAGACGACATCCTCACAATGTTCAACGAGATGGAAATCGAGATCGTCGACGGGTCCAAAGTGGGGGGGGCCGACAAGCAGGCCGAGAAAGAGGAGCGCTCTACCCCGGCGGGGGGGTGGATCGCGCCCGCTACCGGCCGCGTGGACGACCCGGTCCGCCTGTACCTCCGCGAGATGGGGCGGGTGCCGCTGCTCTCCCGCGAGGGCGAGGTCGCGCTGGCGAAGAAGATAGAGCGCGGCCACCAAAAAGCGCGCCGCGGCGCGTTCTACCTCTACCTCATATTCGACGAGATCGAGGCGTTGGCCAAGCGCGTAAAAGAGGGCCGCGTTAAGATGGAGGAGATCCTCGTCGTCAATTCCGAGGGGCGCCTCCCGCTGTGGAAGCAGCGGGAGCTGTCGGCGCAAATTATCAAGAGCGGCGAAAAGGTGGTCGCGGCCAAGCGCGAGCTCGACCGCGTCTACAGCCGGCTGGCGCGCTGCAAGGCCGGTTCCGCGGCCTACCAGCGCAACAAAGAACTCATAAACCAGATGAAGCGCGACGTCGTCGCGATACTGGAAGAGTGCTGCTTCAGCACCAGCCAGGTCGACGAATTCGCGGTGAAGGCCGAGGCGTTTCGCGACCGCATCCTCGAGAAACTGAAGGCCGTCGAGAACACCGAGGACCGCCTCCGTATGAAGCGAAGCGAAATAGCGGCGTTGTGCCGGGAACTTAACGCTAAGGGCGCGCGCGCCGTCAAGCTGCCGCGGGGCAAGAAGTATACGCCGGAGGCTTTCGCCGAGGCCGAGCGCGAGATCAACAATTGCCTCCGCCGCATCCGCCGCCTCGAGCAGAAGCTCAAAATGAACCACCGCGAGTTCCTCGACATCGTGCGCCAGATCAAGTCCGGCCAGCGCGAGGCCTACGACGCCAAGATGAACCTGGTCAAGGCCAACGTGCGGCTCGTCGTCTCCATCGCCAAAAAATATACCAACGGCGGCCTGCAGTTCCTGGACCTCATCCAGGAGGGCAACATCGGCCTTATGCGCGCCGTCGACAAGTTCGACTACAAGAAGGGTTACAAGTTCTCGACCTACGCCACGTGGTGGATCCGCCAGGCCATAACGCGCGCGATTGCCGACCAGGCGCGGACCATCCGCATCCCGGTGCACATGATCGAGGCCATCGGCAAGGTCGTGCGGGCGTCGCGCCAGCTTATCCAGGAGTTCGGCCGCGAGCCGCTGCCCGAAGAGATAGCGGCCAAGATGCAGATGAGCGTCGAGAAGGTCCGCCGCGTTCTCAAGATAGCGCAGGAACCCATTAGCCTCGAGACCCCCATCGGCGAGGAGGAGGACAGCCACCTCGGCGACTTCATCGAGGACAAGTCCGTCATCAGCCCGGCGCGCGCCGCCGCCTACGCCCTCCTGCGCGAGCAGATGGAGGACGTCCTCGCGACGCTCTCCAAGCGCGAGGAGCGCGTCCTGCGCTACCGCTTCGGCCTGGGCGACGGCATCACCCGCACGCTGGACGAGGTGGGCGCGGTCTTCAACGTCACGCGCGAGCGCGTGAGGCAGATAGAGGCCAAGGCGCTGCGCAAGCTCCGCCACCCCACCCGCGCTAAACGCGTCAAGGCCTTCCTCGAGCTCTAACCCTTTATAAAATATTTTGGGAAATAAAAACGCCGGCCGCAAGGCCGGTTTTTTAGTAACTCTTATGGAAGGTTTAAAAGAGGTAGTTGATACTTTCGATTAATCTTTCTGCTTCGAAAGTCGACAAACCCGACGTTCTTCGTTCACTTTCGAGACCTGCTTCATTTAGGAAACGCGACCTTTCTAACCGGACTTCTGTACACGAAGCGTCCCCGGTAATAGCCTTCGCTCCGCCGCAATGTCTAAAGCAGTGGCTAAGAATACACGCGGCTCTGGCACGCGTTAGAGATACGTAAAATAACCTACGTTGTTCCTCCAATTCGACGGGGGATGACAACGACCGGAACGAAGGGATGAGGCCTTCTTCGACGGAAGGTATAAAAACGACGCTGCCACTAAGGCCTTTAGCCCCGTGCATCGTCATAATTTTTACTTTTTTTATATTATTGTCGGAAACGGGAGGTTCCGGAAGCACTAGTCTACTACTAACGGCTTCTAAAATAGCCAACTGGTCAGACTCAGTATCGGCAGTAAAAAAATCAAGCAAATCTCCCAGCGTCATCGCTTCAGGGAAACCCGAATACAAAGAACCCCACTTCTCAACGGGATCATAAGTACGGCGTATTCGGGTGAATAATAATTCGGTTAAAAACGCATGGATATCTTCGGCTCTTTCGAATAACGGGTCTTCCATCGACCAAGTAGATATGTAATCTAATATACTTTTTGCCCTCGAAATCGCCTTTGTGGCTACGGTATCTAACCAAGCGGGCGGTTCAGGATTATAGAATAGGTTGATAAAATCGAAAACGTTTTCTGCGCATTTGTTACCGATATTAATAATTGTTTTAATACCGACCCCGGAGAGGAGCTGAAGTAATGTACGGTGGGCTAAATAATCATGTTTTTCTTTTTCATACGATTTAATAATCCGGAGCAAAGCGTATATTGCACGAATCCCGAAATCATCGGTATAGTCGATAACTGTAGGGCGGTCGTATGGTACTTCTTCTAACTCGAGGTGGCGTTCAAGGAAATTTAGTTGTATAGTCCTATTCTTCTTTTTTGTTATTAATATCAATATTTCGTTCTCTCGGCCTTCCATCCCGCACTCAATAAGCCTTTTACAAGACCTCGCTATTGCTGCATACTCCCTTGTGGGCGAAGAGAAAAACCAAGTGTGGATATAACCCGGGACCGGGGGTTCGGCGTCAGTGTACAAAGACCGAATATTTTTGTCATATCGATCCGAATTGTTTACGATTAAGTTTAAGGCCGGTACAAGTATGTTCGGAGTGCATCGGAAACAAGACGTCAATTCTTTTATTTCGCCTCCCTGATAGGTATCTTGAAAATGGATAATCCCCCTTGGATATGCGTATCTAAAGCCGTATATACTCTGGTCGTCGTCGCCGGCTACAAATAATTTGGCGCCATGGGCGCTTAAAATCCTTATGAAATCGTGGTCACATTTATTTAAATCTTGGAATTCGTCTACTATTAAATCTTCTATTACCGGTAGTCTTGCCGCTGGAATTCTCCCATTATTATAAGCATCAACGCATCTATAAATAATTTCTCCTGGTAAAACGAAAGAATAAAAACGGCTCAAATAATCATGTATTCGTACAAAACGCTCTTTTTCGTCTTCGGTAATTTCGTATTCGTCGGGTGTATCGCTAATATTAGTTTGCCACATCGCGTCGTAAGCTTTTCGTATATGTTTAACCCTAGTAGTTCCCCCCATCCCCATCCTCGCTGCAACCTCGCCGTCGAATATATTCTTTTGTTCCCATTCGTCGGCTACTATAGGTTCGCCGGGGTATTCTATCAATTGGCCCGCCCTACGTAAAGTTTTCAACCCTAACGAATGCAACGTTGATACTTTTAAGGCGCTTATAGTCGGGTCTTCGAAATAACCGCTACAATTCTTAAATATCCTATCTTTCAATTCCTTACAAGCTGCATTAGTGAATGTTACAACATAAATTTTACTGGTTTCGGTTTCATTGCTTAACGCAACGAATACTCTATGGGTAATAGTATTGGTTTTTCCAGTTCCCGGTCCGGCTACAAGAAGTGCGAACCTTGCCTGTTCGTTAGCGGCTTCCCATTGTTCTTTTAACGCGTTAAGTTCTTGCTTTGGCGTAATAGCCATATCCCTTCCCTCTTTCGGTGTTATCCTCGATGAGATAAAATCTTTGTATAACTGTTAATCTTCCGTCCCAGCCGGCCGCAAGGCCGGCGTTTTATTATGCTAGGAATTACGTCATACCTTCCCCGCCGCCAGCCGCCGCGTCTCCTCCCACAGGCGGGCCGAGAAGTCGAGGGGGTTTTCGGGGCGACCCGCGGCCACCCAGTCCACGAAGGCCCGGGCGACGTCCGGCCAGGGCTTGCGGACCATCCGCCGCGCCTCGAGCCAAAGGGCGATTTCCTCCGGCACGAGCTCCGTCGCCGCCGCGCCCAGGTTCCACTTCTTCAGCGCCTCGGCGTTGCACTTCTGCTCGTACTGGCCCCCCTCCGGGACGACGTAGAGCGGCTTGCCGAGGTGCAGGCACTCCGAGAGGAGCGTGAACCCGGCGCTCGTGATGACCGCCCGGGCCGTCCGCAAGTCCTCGACGAAGCCCTCCCCCGAGAACGGCTTCGCCGTCAGGTTACGCGCGCGGACGTCGCGCCCCGAGCGGCGCGGGTACGCGACGAAGCGGTACGACGCGAGCGCCTTATGACCGAAGAGCCGGTCCAGCGTCTCGTCGGTGAAGCTGGGCAGGTAAACTAGGACGTGGTCGCCGTCCTCGGCCTCGGCGGCCAATATCACCTTGCGAATTATGGGCGGGATGACCGTTTCGTTGGTGCGCTGCCAGTGGGAGCCGAGGGGGATGTCGGCGGGCGCGTAGTAGTGGAAGACGACCTCGATCATGGGGTCGATCAACAGCGGCCTCGGCGCCCGCCCCTGGAACGCGTAGTTGTGCGCAATACCGATTACCGGGACCTCGTGCGACAGGCCCCACCACGCCGTGAGCGGCTCGAAGTCGGAGACGACGAGGTCGTACGCGCCCTGTATCTCGGCGAAGTCCTCGGCCAGCTCGATCGGTTTGAAAATCTCGATGGTCTTGCCCAGGTCTACGCGGCCTTCGTGGCGAACGTAGCTCAGGCCGTGGAAGGCGCGGTAGGGCTCGAGCTCCGGCGCGCCCCTTGTAAGGCCCTCGCTCGACGTCCCCGATATGATGAGCTCCACCTCGACGCCGGCCTTCCGCAGCAGTGGGACGATGGCGTGCGTCCGCGAGAGGTGGCCGTTGCCGGTGCCCTGCGTGCCGTATAGTATCCTCATATCAGCTCCCCGCGCCCGCGCCCGCGCGAGTTAATTTCCCCGGGAGCGGTACGTGCGACCCCTAATTCGCCTTGCGTTGTCGTAGCGGTTAACCGAAAGTCGATCCGCTTCGGCGTGCGCCGCGGGTTCCGCCGGCGCGCCGACGTATTCGAAGAACGCGCCTGGCCACCAGAAGAGGAAGCTGTGGAAGCCGAGCCGGGCCATTTCTTCGTACGCCTTTTCCGGCGTCCAACCTTCGACCTTGACGCGATACGCGGCGACGACGAAGCCCGTTCGGTCGACGCCGGCATGGCAGTGTACGAACACGGGCCTTCGCGCCGGGT
>DATKVX010000036.1 GCA_035529855.1 bacterium | reverse complement strand
CCGTCGCCTTTGGCGCGCGAGAACCCGGAAGTGGTGGAAGTGCTGAAGGCGATGGGCTACGACGAGGCCGCCATCGAGCGCCGCCTCGGCGAGCTCTACGGCCAATTGTAACGGCGGGGTTCATACCCGCCGCCCTATACCAAACCCAAAGGGGGGTGAAGTAAGTGGCATTTGGAAACATCACCGCGGAGCACGAGTGCAACCCGCGCCGCATTCCCAACGACGACTCGGCCTACACCCACTACGTCGTCAAGAGCGGCGTTACCATCTACAAGGGCTCGCTCGTGGTCTTCGAGTACGACACGACAGCGCTCACCGGGTACGTGACGTACGCTGCTAACCTGGCGAGCGAGACCTTCGCCGGCGTCGCGGCTCAGACCGTAACCGGCGACGGCACCGCCAAGATCAAGGTGTGGCGCAAGGGCCTGTTCGAGTTCATCAAGGGCACGCCCGCCGTCACCGACGTCGGCACCGAGTTCTACTGCGACGAGGGCGCTTCCGGCACGCCGGCCACGGTCCAGTCGAGTTCCTCGACCGGCTGCAAGGTCGGCTGCTGCGTCGACTACTTGAGCGCGACGGCCGTGCTCGCCGTCGACAACTATTGTCCGTAAACCAGGGCCTTCAGGCCCTTGCGAGGGGCGGAAGCCCCTTGTCCGAATCCCAATTTAAGGGGGGTGAATTTTAGTGGCAGGACCCAACCTTTCGCCGAGCGATTTCGCGCGCGTGCTGGAGGTGGCGTGCAAAGAAGAGTTCTTCCGCATCTACGAGGACTCGTACTACCAGGACGCCGCCTGGAAGGACGCCGTGATGATTACCTCGAGCGACGGCGAAACCGAGTACTACGGCTTCGGCGGCCGCCTGCCGGTCCCGGGGCGCATCGACGAGGACGCCCGCATCCACTACGGCCTCGACGACGAGAGCTACTCCTTAACCAACTACACCTACGGCCTGGCCATCGACATCCACCGCAAGATGGTCGAGGACGACCGGCACAACTACATCCGCCAGAAGTTCCAGAGCGCCGCCATAGGCCACCAGATCAAGCTCCAGGAGAACTGGGGCTCGCTCATCACCGACGGCACCGCGGCCACGTGCCACGACGGCCAGTACTTCTTCGACACCGACCACCCGGGCAGCGCCGACCAGTCCAACGACGACCAGGGCAAGGCCGTGGCGACGGCTACCCTATCCACCTCGCTCTCGAACGCCATCGACGTCCTCAAGGTCATGCGCGCCTTCACGGACCCCAAGGGCAACCCGCTCGACATCCGGCCCACCCACGTCGTCACCGGCATCGGCGATACCGGCGTGGCGTGGGAGATGCTCGTTAACACGCCGGGCGCCGCGGGCACCGAGAACGCCGGCTACAACCCGTTCTTCGAGAAGCTCGCGCTCATCCAGACGCCCTACATCTCCAGCCCCACCGCCTGGTACTTCCTCGACCTCGGCAAGCCCGTCAGGCCGTTCATATTCCAGAAACGCATCGACCTCGAGGTCAACGTCTTCGAGCCCGACCAGCACACCGACAACTACGTCACCAAGACGTACGAGCGGTACCGCTTCGGCTACGGCCCGTGGTACCTCGCGATAGTCGGCGACGCCTAACGCGCTTCACCGTAACCACAAGAGCCCGGGTTGCCCACGGGCGCCCGGGCTCGTACCTGGCTTATCGCGCCGTTTTTCGCCCCCGGCCGCGGGCGAGCGCCTTTGGCGCGTTTTAGCGCCTTTTGGAACGTTGACTGAGCGGCGGGTTCTGTTACTCCTAATAGGAGGTATTTATTATGCCCACCTACGAGGGACGACTGACGGACGAATATCTGCGCACGCTGGAGGGCGACGGCCCGGCGCTCATGAGGACGCGGGGCCGCGTCTTCGGCGGCGTACGGTTCTTCGCCGGCAAGTGGACCGCGTTCGACGAGGCCGCGGCGGACATGGCGCGCCTCGAGCGCGGCGTCGAGATGGGCCACCTGGAGGTACGGAAGGTGGCGGCCAAGAAGGCGCCCCCGGCGACGGCTAGGAAGAGTTCAACTGAGAAGAAGGCGACATCCGGCAAAGGCCGCGGCCGCGGCTCGAGCAAGAGAAGGAGGAACGAATAATGGCCTGGACGACTCCGGTTAATATAAGCGACGTGCGGACCGAGTACCCGTTGTTAACGGCGGACCTGTGTTCCGACGAAAGAGTAACCGCGAATAGGGACCGCGCCGAAGCGGAGATAGAGGCGGTCCTGCGCGACCGCTACGAGCTGACGGACCCCGGCGCCGACAAGTACGTCTGGCGCGTCTGCCTGGCGCTGACGCTCTACCACTGCATCAACTCCGCGTACGGCGAGCAGGGCTGGACCGGTGAGGGGCGGAACGCCGCGGCGACGTATTGGCACGAGTGGGACGCGTTCAAGAGCGACGTTACGACCAAGAAGATTAAGCTGTCGTTGGCGGTGGCGAAGACAGTCCCGACGCCGACGGTCGGGAACTTCGATTTGAAATCGAGCCCGCATAGCCGGTTCGGTTTAGACGCGCACTCGGAGCACGGCTTCCCGCTTATCGACGGGGAGGACTGATGGCCGAAGAAGATCCGTTCGAGGGTTTACTGGCGACGCTCACCACCGAGCAAGGGAAAGAAGACCTCATCCGCGAAGAAATCGAGCGGCAGGAAGGGGTCGAGGTAGTACGTGTTGAAAGGACTTCTACCGGATGGCGGGTTATTGCCGTGCCGAAACCAGGGGGCGGCGGCTGGGACCCGTTTAAGAGCGGGGCCGGTAACGCGCCGCCGGAGGAGGGCGCAGGCGATTCGAGGGTAAGGGGCCCCGGTGAAATCGTTTGGGTATCACCTCCCGGACTCCCGTTCCAGACTACGCCCACACCGGGATGCGAAGGATCCGCACACGTTGTTGAAAAAGCGGCGCTCGTACCCGACATAGAGCGTGAGCTAGGAGAACTGGGAGAAGGTTATGATTTCGTTGGTAACCCTAACAGTCCCTGGGAGGCTTGGATCCATCCGGACATTAGAGCAGTCCTGGATAAGTTCCGGGATAAAATAAAGATAGAACGTAAATACGGCGATAATATTGAAGTCACTTCGTGTTATCGGCCTTTAGGTACCCACGTACCGAAAATACCCGGCGCGCAAGAAGGGGACTTTTGCGGAAAGACCGACGCGACGGATGGCAAAGGCCACTGGAAGGGTAAAAGCGTTGACCTACGGACTTTACCGATTAGGGGCTTTTTCGGCATCCCTGAACACCTCGCGGGTGTGCGCAATTTTTTAGATGAGATCGGGGAAATGGTCGGGTTATACCGTCCGTATTTGAATAAGGGGGACGCGGTCCATTGGACGTATCTTTAAAAAATTATCGTGATGTCTTTAAGGATAACCGGTAATTGTTCCGTTATGCGCGGTTGGCTGTTAAAACTACTTGTCGGATGTTGCAATCCGTGCTATTTTCGCACCGCCTTTCTTTTACGGATTTACGTTAAAACGGCGGTCGAGGCAAGTGGTTTGTCATGTTCGTTATGAGATACGCACTAGGCCGGGGTTTGATATTAACTCTCGCTTTTCTCGTTCCGGCGTTCTACTCGTCGGCTGGCGAGGCCGTCGTTTCGGTTTACAAGTTGGCTCGTGAGTGGGGCGGAGGAGCCGAAGACGAAACCCGGCTAGGTAACGTAAAGGGTTTAGCGGTCGGCCCTCAAGGTTATATTTACGTATGCGAAACGCGGGGTAAAGATAGTAAGCCCGGTTTAAAAATATTGAACTCGTCAGGTTCGGTGATAGACGCTTGGGCGTCCGGGGGCTCCCGGCCGTACGAATTATATTCGCCCAGAGACATCGCTGTCGGTTCAAGCGGTAACGTTTATATCGCCGAAGGCGGCTCGCCGCGCGTAAAGTCCTTTACCCCCTCCGGTTCGTATTTCGGAGGATGGGAGGAGGCGACGCGCGTTAATGTGGGGTGGGACCGTGTGGCCGCGGGCTATTCTAATACCGTATACGCCGCGGATAACGGCTTCGATAATAATTATAATTGTATCCGGCGGTTCACCGCTAGCGGTTCGTTAATAACCGAGTGGGGCCGTTGGGGGTCTGCCGACGGCGAATTTATGGGGATCGCCGATTTGGATGTCGCCCCGAACGGTAACGTTTATGTGGCAGATAGTAGTAATTACCGCATACAATATTTTTCGGCGGACGGTTTATTTCTCGGTAAGTGGGGGGTAGAAGGCCCCGGCCCCGGCGAATTCAACCTCCCGAGTCACGTCGCCGTAGGGCCGGCCGGAACTGTTTTCGTAGCCGATTCCGTACCTGCAGACGGGAATTATCGGGTCCAGTATTTCACCCCTTCCGGGGAATACTTGGGAGCGTTCCGTTTCCCTGACCACGGCGAATTCGGCGAACCGAAGATACGAATATACACAATCGCGGGCCTAACTGTGGGCCCCGATGGGGCCGTCTACGTCGCTGACAGTTTTACCCGTACTATTAAGGTTTTCGAGCCCGCCCGGTCCGAGGAAAAATAACGCCTCGACCTCGCTCCCGCACGTCATCCTTTTGTAGTATCCCCTCATTCACATAACGTAATCAACCGCGTCGCAGCCGCGGAGGTATAAGCCTATGGCCGTAACGATTGGAGAGAGCCCGGGCGAGCGCGTGAAGCGCTACCTCGTCCAGCTGTTGAAGGACGAGTACGGCTCGGCCTACGTCTACGAGAAGGCCGCGCCCATCGGCCGGTTCACCCAACCCACGTTCGAGGTCGAGATGGGCACCGACACGTACGACCGGCTGGGGTGGGCCGTGTGCCACGCCGCGGTGC
>DATKVX010000035.1 GCA_035529855.1 bacterium | reverse complement strand
CAGATTTACAGTCTGCCCCCGTTGGCCGCTTGGGTACCTCCCCGGCTTTCTCTAGCCGGCGGCGGGGTTCGAACCCGCGACCTGCTGATTACAAATCAGCTGCTCTGGCCGCTGAGCTACGCCGGCGCGTCGACGGGTATTATATATTATAAGGCCGCGGCCGTCAAGCGACGCGTGAAAATATTTTATACGTCATTCGGATAGGGCCGCCTGGCGCGCGTACAGAGGGCGAAAATTATAGCGGCCGGGGTTTGAGACCGGCGGAACGGCGTATCCCCGGTTGAATTATTTTACTTGACTAAAATACGGCGTTATTTAATATTGGTTTCTGAGGGGACTTTTACGTTTAAAAGGGCGAACTTCGCAAGGGGGTAGGGCATGCCCGGGACGGAGGAAACGCGTTTGAGAGGAGGGTACGGCGCGCCGCGCGTTGCGAAATACAACCCAGGTTCGGCTAAAGGCCGGCCTGGGTGTTTTTTATTTCTATTTAACCCCAAGCCGTTCTTTGGAAGACGCTCCTTAACGATAAGGAGGTCGGACGATGAAGATGGTTTTAGTTATCGCGGCGGTTTCGGCGGCCGCGGCCCTCGTCGCAGCGGACGTCGGCGCGGGCGTGGGAGGGCCCGGGGGTGTTTTTATTTGACATAGAAACGTATCACGGCTATAATTTAGGTAGGCATTCTTTCCCGCGCTTCGTTCATTTAGCGGCTTGCGGCGAGGTAGATAGAATTAAGCGTTGCGTTCTTTCCGGTTGGGCGCCGCCCGCCCGCGCGTCGCGTAACGGCCTTTTCGACCGGCTCGACGGGATTAAGACATGCGCTAGCCTGGTACCCCGTAAATTTAAAAAATCAGCCATCACGGCCGGTATCACACGCGCCGCCGGGCGTACGGGCGTAGTACGTACGCCCGGGTATTTATTTTACGTTATCCGGCGGGTCGTGAAGAGTCGGGAAACCCGTGCCGCCTTCGTAGCTGGACCGGGTGAAGCGGTTTTTCCGGGTCGTCTACGAAAACCCGACGCAGACGATCGTAGTCCTGCGCGAAAGGTGGGCGGAGGTACCCGACCTCTCGTCCGGGATTTGCAGAGACCTCGTCAAAGTATACGACGTACCGGCGAAGAACCGGTAAATCGGCCCCGGCTTCCGATATTCCGACACGCGTAAGGCGCCGAAGCGGGGCAAGAAACGTAACGCCCACGACCAGGAGAAGAGGTGCGGCCGGCAACTAAAATACAGTGGTTCGACCGCCTGGCGCCCTGGGGCTTTTTCGCCCTGAAGGTCGTCGTATCGGTATACTCCCTCTACGTCTACATGCCGAGGTACTTGCGGCTGACCTACATCGCCGACGGCCCGGCGCGCGGCATCGAGGCGTATAACCTGGCTTTCGGAGAGTTCGGCCTCTTCAAAACCTACCAATTTCTTCCGATGCAGCTCTGGCTCTGGGCGGGCCTCCTCAAAATCTACCCCGACATATATTGGACCGGGACGGCTTTGAACGTCGCTGCCGCGGCCGGCACGACGGCCTTTCTATATCTCCTCGGCCGCGAACTGGCCGGCCCGGCGGCGGGAGCGGCCGCCGCCCTCCTTTTCATATTCTCCCCCGTCCACCATTTCCTGACGCTCTCGGAGGGAATGGCGGAGAGCATTTTCTTCTTCTGGAATGCGGCGGGTATCTATCTGGCGAGCCGGGCGGCGCGGGAAGGCCGCGGCGCCTGGGCTGCGGGGCTCTGCTTCGGCGCGGCGGCTTTGACCCGTTACGAAGGCGCGGCCTTGCTAATTCTGTATTCGGCGTATCGTTTATTCCGGGCCCGGCCGCGGGGCGTCGGCGGGTGGCTTTTATGGGCGGCGCCTATGGCGGTCGTAGCCGTCTTGATGGGCCATAAGGCCACGGTCGCCGCCCACCAAGGGGTTTGGACGGATCTCGCGGGGGTCAAAGCCGATAGCGAGGCAATTCTACCCAACGCCCGGTGGTTCGGCCGGGTATTCTACGGCCTAACGCGCGTGTGGCGGGACGGTAGGGTCTTCGGCCTCCTGGGCGCGGGCGGGGCACTCCTCGTTTGGGCCCGCGGCATCCGAAGGGAAAACCGGCTGCTAATTTGGGGCGGCCTCGTCGCCCTCGCGGTCGGGGTTTTAACGGTATTTGCGATAGTGGGGTTGGGTTTCGGGCCGGAGCGGCATTTCTCGATCGTCCTTATGTTCTTGTTCCCCTTCGCCGGTTTGGCCGTGGTTGAAATGTGGCGGCGGACGCGGGGGCTCGTGCCGAAAATCGCCTTAGCCATATTGTTAATGGCCGCGGCTACTGATTACGCGCGGTTCGACCGCTGTATAAGGAATTACGGTTACGGCGCTCGCGGCCCCTACAACTCGAGCTTAACCGCGGCCGCCGAAGTCGGCCTCGCTTTACGCGATTTGTGGCGCAACGGTGATCTAACACCCACCGAAAACGTGATAATCGAAAGCGGCGAACCGGGGGCGACGGGGGTTTGGCTCTGGGAGGAATACGGGATCCGGGCGTACAGCGACCACCCGCTTAATTTCCGTCGGGTCCACCGGCCGAAGCTCACCTCCGCTTTGCATCGGCTCCTTCCGTTTATGCGGCAAAAAGACGCTCGAATCGCCATAATTACTAGCGATGAAAACCGGCGAAAAATCAGAGGGTACTACGGCACGGTTCTACGGGGATCCGTAGTATACGAGAACCCCTCTCATACGATCGTCGTGACCCGAAACCGGTGGCGCCGTATACCGGACTTCGCCTCCCGCGTAGGCCGCGGCCAGGTTACCGTTTACGACGTCCCCTCCCAAAACTTATGAAAACGCGCTCTGTAAACCGGCGGAACGAGGGTGGCAGGGAGAACGCAACCTCCGCCTCGGCGATCACAACGCGGTCGGGAGAAAGGCGGCGTCGCCGATACAAAAAATAACCGGGTCCAATATTTCAAAGCTACTGGTTCGTTTCTTGGCAAATGGTCCGCCGACCTTTATTATCCGCAAGGCGTAGCGTGCGCACGCAACGGCAACGTTTACGTTACGGAATACCGGAACCACCGCATTCAGTACTTTCGCCCGGGCACGGCTGGGGAGTAGACGCGGGAGCTGGCGCTGCCGGACTACAAGCTCAGTGGCTCGGGCCGTTTTGGAACGTTGGTTCGAATGCCCCCGGGCCCTTTGAAGATTTCGCTTGACTAAAACTCCCCGCTATTTAATATTGGCTCTGGGAGAACGTATACGTAGCCGGGCGCACTTCGCAAGGGGGTTGAGGGTATGCCCGGGTCGGGAGAAATAAATTTAATATGGTACGGCGCCTCGCGCGCCGCGCGGTGCGGAATACTACCCGGGTCCCGCTAAGGGCGCGCCTGGGTTTTTTTACACTTAACCGAAAGGGCCTCTTTTTAAAACGTTCTTTATAACGCAGGAGGTCGAACGTGAAAAAAGTTTTAGTTATCGCGGCGTTTTTCCTCGCCGGCGCCGCCGGCGCGGCGTACGAGTACGCGGGCCAGTGGGGCTCGTTGGGCACGGGCAACGGCCAGTTCAACGGCACGGCCGCCGTCGCCGTAACCGCTAACGGCAAAGTCTACGTCGCCGATACCTGGAACTCCCGCATACAATACTTCACGGCGACGGGGAGATTCCTGGGCAAATGGGGCTCGTTCGGCACGGGCAACGGCCAGTTCAACGCCCCGGGTGGCGTCGCCGTAACCCCTAACGGCAAAGTCTACGTAGGCGATATCAGGAACCACCGCGTCCAATACTTCACCGCCGCGGGGTCCTACCTGGGCCAATGGGGCTCGTACGGCTCGGGCAACGGCCAGTTGGACGGCGCGATAGACGTCGCCGTAACCGCTAACGGCACAGTCTACGTCAGCGATTGGGGTAACTTCCGTATCCAATACTTCACGGCGACGGGCTCCTACCTGGGCCAATGGGGCTCGTACGGCCCGGGCAACGGCCAGTTCCGATATGCCGACGGCGTCACCGTAGCCCCTAACGGAACCGTTTTCGTCGCCGATACCTTCTATAACTACCGCATCCAATACTTCACCTCGAGCGGTTCGTTCCTTGGCAAATGGGGCTCGTGGGGCCACGGCGAAGGCCAATTCTATTGGCCGTACGACGTCGCCGTCGCTCCCTACGGAACCGTTTTCGTCGCCGATACTTATAACCACCGCATCCAATACTTCAAACGCTCGCGGCAAGTCGATATGGAGTTGAGCGAGTCGGGCGAGTCGGGCGTAGTGCCCGCCTCCCTCGGCCGCGTGAAGGCGTTGTTCCGGTAGGGGCGGCCGGCTGGCGACCGGGGCTCCGCCCGGCACTCTTTTGTACCAAACCTCAGGCCGCGCCGCCCTCCCTCGGGAAAGTGAACGCGCTGTTTGAGTAGGGGCGACCGGCTGGTCGCCCGGGCGGACAAGGGGCTTAAGCCCCTTGTCGAACCTTCATGCCTCGCCCGCCTCCTTCGGCCGCGTGAAGGCGTTGTTCCGGTAGGGGCGACCTCGGTTTTGTAGGGGCGACCGGCTACTCGCCCCCGACAAGGGCCTTAAGGCCCTTGCTCCGTAGTAACGCCCGGCGTCGCCGCCGGGCTTTTCGTATTAATAAGGGAAAATGTTTATCGTCATTCGGCCGGCCCCGCCTCGCGCGCGGGCGTGGCTTCTTCTTCCTCCGCGCGGGCGGCTTCCTCGAGCGCTCGAGCCGCGGCCTCCATCTCCGCTCGAGCCGAAGCCTTTATCCCCTCCCGGGCGTACGCGGCCACCACACCCTCGTCGTTCCGCTTCAAATATTCGAAGAGTTGATGCCGGCCGGCCGGATAGTCGCCCGATTTTATTTGGACCTCGCCGAGGACGTAAAGGCCGTAGAGGAAGTCGGCCCGGGCGGCGGCCAGTTCCTCCAGCGCCGCGACCGCCCCCTCCGCGTCGCCGGCCTCCGCCGTCGCCAGCGCGTACGTCAGCGTCACTTCCTCGTCGTCCGGCGCGAGGGAGCGGGCGGTCGCGAGGGAGGCCTCGGCTCGAGCGTAATCGCCGGCCTCGTAATACGTCGCGCCCAGCTCGAAGGCTAAGGCCGGGTCGTCGGGCGCCGCGGCGGAGGCGGCCTTCAACGCCTCGAGCGCGCCGGCGTAATCGCCCCGCACCCGGGCCGCGCGCGCCTCGCGGACCAGCGCGAAGGTCTCGAGTATCTCGCGATGCTTTTTTAGGCTCTCGAGCTGGACCGTTACGCGTTCGCCGGCGTCGAACGGCTCCGCGGCGTCGCGGCCGGCCTCGCGGGCCAGCGTCTTCGTAAGGCGCTCGTCGCCGCCGAAGCGCGCGCTCAGCGCCGCCACCGAGTCGCCCCGCCGGCCTTCGTATACAAAATAACCGGCGGGCCTTTGGGGCCCGCACGCGACCATCAACAACGTCGCCGACAAGGCGATGGCCGTCGCCCGCTTCACCGCGGCGCCTCCACCACCTCGCCCTCCTGCACCGTCAGGATGGCGACGTCTTTGTGCAGCATGCCGTCGGCGCCGCGCAACGTCGTCCGGCCCGATATGCCGGGGAAGTCCGCCACCGCGTCGAGCCGGGCCTTGATTTCGGCGCCGTTCTCCGCGGGGGGGTAGAGGACCGAGCAGATGATTTTCGCGGCGTCGTAGGAGGCGGCGGCCAGGTAGTTGGGGAACTCGGCCGTTTGGCGCCGGTAGCTCGAGACGAACGCGCGGATTTCGGGGTCGGGCGAGTCGCCGTATAAGCCCGCGGTGAAGTACGTTCCCTCGACGTATTTGCCGCCCATATGCACGACGCGGTTTTCGTTCCAACCGTTGGCGCCCAGGACGTAGGCCGAGACGTCCGAGAACGTGAGCTGGGGCAGGATGCGGATGATCTCGTCGTAGTGGCCGGGGATGTAGACGGCGTCGGCGCGGAGCCATTTCAGCTTCTTGGTATAGGGGAAGTAGTTGATCTCGCGCTTGTTCGGCTCGAGGTTCACGTCGATAAGCGGGTATTCCACCGCGCCGACGACTTCGCCCCCCGCCCGGGCGACGGCCTCCGTGAACGCATCTCGCAGGTCGGCGCCGTACGCGTTCGCCGGGTAAAGGACCGCGAAGCGTTTGAGGCCCAGGTTGTTTACGGCGTAGTCGGCGATGTTGGCCGCCTCGACCTCGCGGGTCAGGCCATTAGCGAAGATGTAACCGTTCAGCTGCGCCACCTTGCCGTCGGTGGCCGCGGGACATAGCACCGGGACCTGGTTGGTATGACACAGCGACGCCAGCGCGCGCACGTTGTTGGTGAGCGCGGGCCCCAATATCGCGATGACGCGTTCGGTGTAAATGAGCCGGCGCGCGGCCTCCACCGCGCCCTCTTCGGTGCCGGCCGTGTCCTCGAATACGAACGTAACGGGTTCGTCCGGGCGCGAGCGGTTGTGCTCGGCCGCGGCCAGCTCGACGGCGGCCCGCATCTCCTTGCCGTATACGTCGTATTCGCCCGAGAGCGGCAAGAGCACCCCCACCGCCAGCGGTTCCCGGCCGAGCTTATCGCGCACCGAAGCCAGCAGCTTTTCGGCCTCGCGGCCCTCGTCCAGCTCGGCGTACTGCTCGGCGACGACGTCGAGGAGGACCACCGCCCTTTCGTAGTCCCGGCGGTTTACCTCGTGTTCGGCGAGCTTCAGTAGTGCCTCGGCCGCCTCCGGCGACGCGTGGTAATCCTCCAACCTTTTGCGTAGTTGGGCGGCGGTGAGCGCCTCGTCGGCGATGTTGCCGATGCCGCGCACCGCCCGCTTGTAGTAGCGGCCCTTTTCGCCGAAGGATACGATGCGCAAGAGGCGCTCGAACGCGTGGTGATATTCCCCCATCCGGAAGTACGCCTGCGCCGCCAGGAACGTCGCGTCGTCGAGGTACGGCGAGTCCGCGAACCCCTCCTCGAATTTTTTAAAGGACAGGGCCGCGGCGGCGTATTCCCCCAGCGCGAAGTCGCACATGCCGATGCGGAAGCCGGCGGCGGCGGCGAAAGGCCCGCCCGGGTCGCCCTCCAGGACGTCCCGGTATAGCGGCAGCGCGTTTATGTAATCTTTGCTTTCGTAATAGCGTTCGGCCCGTTTGAAGTCGGCGACGAGGGTCGCGTCGACCGCGGCCGCCGCGGCCGCCGCGGCGAAGCACGATAGGATTAGCGCAATGGCCAGTTTGCTTTTCACGTTAGCACCTGCCTACGTTAGGGAATTTTATCACCGTCGGCGGGCGGTGTCAACAGCGACGGCGCCTGGGGCGGCGCCGCGGCCGGGTACCAAAGGGATATCGTCCGTCGAGGCCGGGCCGTCGCCCTCGGCGGGAGGTTGCCTTGCGGCGAAATGTCCAACGAGCTCCGGTGCGAATAAGGGGGAGGCGCGGCACGTCGGGTTGGCGCCGCAGGGGCGAAAAGGCACGTTTTCGGGAAAGGGGACCCGCTTTACCGAAAACGAAAAAAAATGTTTGACTTTCAAGGGATTTTTTGTTATAAATATCCGCTTACGATATAGTTGCAACCCTGGGGGCCTAACCCCCCAGGAAAAAAGCCAAAACTACACGCGCCCCTATCCGAATTCAAGGAAAATCGGGCGGGATAGGGGTAATACGTAGGTTTTTATCCCTTTACCGTTATGCCGCGCCGGCGGCGGAGGGTACTGTCATGGCCAAGGCGAAGTTTGAGCGGACGAAGCCGCACATGAACGTGGGGACGATCGGGCACGTGGACCACGGGAAGACGACGCTGACGAGCGCGATAACGCGGGTGCTGGCGCACAAGGGCCAGGCGGAGTACATGGATTTCTGGTCCATCGACAAGGCGCCGGAGGAGAAGGAGCGGGGGATAACGATCGCGGTGGCGCACGTGGAATACGAGACGGCGAACCGGCACTACGCGCACATCGACTGTCCGGGGCACGCGGACTACGTGAAGAACATGATC